>NZ_JBVIJE010000010.1:0-391 GCF_055581585.1 Streptomyces sp. NPDC031426 | reverse complement strand
CCCGTGGTGGTTTTCTTTTGTTGTGTGGGCTTTGCGGGCCGTCCCCCCCCCCCCCCCCCCCCTTCTCCCCCCCCCCCCCCCCCCCCCCCCCCCGCTCCAGTAGGTTTACGGCTCCGCCCAACCGGGAACCCCAGCACTTCACGCGCTGGACACGGGTGCCCGGAGGGGGCGGGAAACCCGACTCAGAACTTCTGATAAAGTCGGAACCGCCGGAAAGGAAACCGCGAGAAAGCGCGGAAACCTGGAAAGCACCGAGGAAATCGGATCGAGAGAAGATCTGATAGAGTCGGAAACACCGAAGGGAAGCGCCCGGAGGAAAGCCCGAGAGGGTGAGTACAAAGGAAGCGACCGTTCCTTGAGAACTCAACAGCGTGCCAAAAATCAACGCCAG
>NZ_JBVIJE010000009.1:145920-384045 GCF_055581585.1 Streptomyces sp. NPDC031426 | reverse complement strand
AACCTCGTCCCAGCAGATGCTGGAGACGGGGTATCAACTAATCTGGCGTTGATTTTTGGCACGCTGTTGAGTTCTCAAGGAACGGTCGCTTCCTTTGTACTCACCCTCTCGGGCTTTCCTCCGGGCGCTTCCCTTCGATGTTTCCGACTCTATCAGATCTTTTCTCGATCCGATTCCCTGTCGGCGGGATGTCTTCGGGGTTTTCGGCTTTCGCCGTCCGCCCTTTCGACATTCACTACGTTAGCTCATTCTCTCGGCGACTCATAATCGAGTCTCGCGAGTTCGAATTCGGGCACGCGGGCGCGCCAAAACCGACCCCGCTGAGGGGATGTAGCTAAGTAGTGGGTTGGCCGCTCCGGCTGCAGGCGATCACCGTACCCGGTTCAGCGGCTCGGGATACGTTACGCACCTTCGTGGGGCGCGTCAACTTCGGCGCCGCCTCGGGACGTGGGCCCGATAGGGGCTCACCGTCGGGTCGTCCGCCACCCAGAAACGCCAGGGATGGATGTCGCCGTTCCCGCCTTCGCCGGCGACTCCGGTGCGGGGGCCGCTTCGTACCTGGTCAGCGGCTACCGGCGTACCGGTGAGCATCCGCAGCGGGGTCTCGCCGGAGGCGCACGCGTCCGTGCCGTCCAGGGCGCGGTCGACTTCCAGGGCCGTCGCCAAGCGGGCCGGGCCCTTGGCCAGTTCCTTGTCGTTCCGGGCCGAAACTCGCCGTTTGCGGGCCAGCTCCACGCCGTCGACGACCTCACCGGCGCGGAGCAGTACGGCGCTCGCCCGGCCCTCGGGACCGCAGACGAGGTTCATGCAGTGCCACATGCCGTAGGTGAAGTAGACGTACACGTGTCCGGGGGGACCGAACATCACCTCGTTCCGGGCGGTACGGCCACGGTAGGCGTGTGAGCCGGGATCGTTCGGGCCGTCGTACGCCTCGACCTCCGTGAGGCGGACGGCGATCGGGCCGTCCGGGGTCGTACGCACCAGGATGCGGCCGAGGAGGTCCGGCGCCACCTCCAGGACCGGGCGGTCGAAGAACTCTCTGGGCAGTGGCGTACGGTCCGGGGGCGCGATCATGCCGTCCGAGGGTAATGCAGACGGGAGATCGCGCCGGCGGAACCGCTCGGGGGCGGATGGCGTTTGTAGGGTCGAGGTTCCTTCGTAAAGGGAGAGTCAATGGCGTTCAAGAAGCTGCTCGCGAGCCTCGGGGCCGGCGGGGCCTCGGTCGAGACGGTGCTGACCGAGGTCAATGTGGTGCCGGGCGGTGTCGTCCAGGGTGAGGTGCGGATCCAGGGCGGATCCGTGAACCAGGACATCGAGGGGCTGTCGGTCGGTCTGCAGGCCAAGGTCGAGGTGGAGAGCGGCGACCAGGAGTACAAGCAGGACATCGAGTTCACCAAGGTGCGGCTCGGTGGTGCCTTCGAGTTGCAGGCGGGTGCGGTGCACGCGGTGCCGTTCGGTCTGGAGATCCCCTGGGAGACGCCGGTCACGATGATCGACGGGCAGGCGCTGCGCGGGATGCACATCGGGGTGACAACCGAGCTGGCCATCGCCCGGGCCGTGGACTCCGGCGACCTGGACCCGATCAACGTCCACCCGTTGCCGGCGCAGAAGGCCATCCTGGACGCCTTCATCCAGCTGGGCTTCCGCTTCAAGAACGCGGACATGGAGCGCGGTCATATCCGGGGCACGCGGCAGACGCTGCCCTTCTACCAGGAGATCGAGTTCCACCCGCCGTCCCAGTACCGGGGTCTGAACCAGGTCGAGCTGAGCTTCGTGGCCGACGAGCACGCGATGGACGTCGTGCTGGAGATGGACAAGAAGCCGGGTCTGTTCAGCGAGGGTTCGGACACCTACCGGTCCTTCCAGGTGGGTCTGAACGACTGGATGGGGACCGACTGGGCGGCTTATCTGAACCAGTGGCTGTCCGAGGTCGGCAGCAAGCGCAACTGGTTCTAGGCTCGGGGACTGCTGGTTCCAGATCATCGATCAGGAGGTACCGAGGTGACCGAGCTCAAGCGGCGGCCGCTCCCCCATGACTTCCATCCCCCCGTGCCGTCGTTCACGGTCACGAGCGCGGACATCGAGGAGGGTGCGACGCTCAAGAGCGACCAGGTGCACGCGGAGGGCAACACCTCGCCGCATCTGCGCTGGGAGGGTTTCCCCGCGGAGACCAAGAGCTTCGCCGTCACGTGCTACGACCCTGACGCGCCGACCGGAAGCGGGTTCTGGCACTGGGTCCTGTTCGACATCCCGGCCTCCGTGACGGAGCTGCCGGCGGGTGCGGGCGGCGGCAAGTTCGAGGGCCTGCCCGAGGGCGCGGTGCATGTGCGCAACGACTACGGGACGAAGGACTTCGGTGGCGCCGCGCCGCCGCCCGGGGACGGGCCGCACCGGTACGTCTTCACGGTGTACGCGGTGGACCAGGAGAAGCTCGGTCCGGATGCCGACGTCTCTCCGGCCGTCGTCGGCTTCAATCTGCGGTTCCACACGCTCGCCCGTGCCCAGCTCATCGGTGAGTACGAGAACCCCGCACAGGGCTGACCGCACCGCACGGATTCAGCCGAGCGTTCATTGAACGTTTGCCCGCCTCCGGTCTTGGAAGTGATCGGAGGCGGGCATTTTTTATTGCGTTGTCCATCTCGGCGCGCCCGTCCAGAGTTGATCCAAGCCCGCCGGGGGGTGGGCAGATGCGCACGGGAGGTGGGCTGGATGCGGGACACGCTGGTACTGAACGCGAGCTTTGAGCCGCTGTCGACGGTGACGTTGAATCGAGCCGTCGTTCTGGTGCTCCAGGACAAGGCCGTCGTCGAGCAGGCCCATCCCGAACTGCGCATGCGTGGGGCCGATGTGGACATACCCGCGCCCCGGGTGATCAGGCTGTGCAGGTATGTACGGGTGCCGTTCCGAAGACAAGCCCCGTGGTCGAGGCGTGGGGTGCTGGTCCGGGACCGGCACCGGTGCGCGTACTGCGGGCGCAGGGCGACGACCGTGGACCATGTGGTGCCGCGGGCGCAGGGTGGGCAGGACACATGGCTGAATACGGTTGCCGCGTGTGCGGAGGACAATCATCGGAAGGCCAACCGGACTCCTGAGGAGGCCGGTATGGCTTTGCTGCGTCAGCCTTTTGAGCCGACTCCAGCGGACGCGATGCTTCTGGCTCTGGGCGCCGAGGAGTTCGAGGCTCTGCCGGACTGGTTGGCTCGGGATGCCGCCTGACCAGTCGCCGTAGGAGCTTGTGACATACGCCGGCTACCGGTGGTCCCTGGTTTCTCGCGCAGTTCCCCGCGCCCGTGAAGGGCGCGGGAGGAACCCGGCGTTCACATGGACGCCCTCAGTCGATGCTCGGCTTCTCCCGGCGCTCCGTGCCCGGGCCGTTGTTCTGTGCGGGGACGTTGGCTCCGCCGTTGCCCTGGCCGCCGCCGCCCAGGGGGCCGAAGTTGCCCATCGCGCCGGAGAGGCCCTTGAGGGCGTCGCCGATTTCGCTGGGGACGATCCATAGTTTGTTGGCGTCGCCCTCGGCGATCTTCGGGAGCATCTGCAGGTACTGGTAGGACAGGAGCTTCTGGTCCGGGTCGCCGGCGTGGATGGCCTCGAAGACCGTACGGACCGCCTGGGCCTCGCCCTCGGCGCGCAGGGCCGCGGCCTTGGCCTCACCCTCGGCGCGCAGGATCTGGGATTGCTTCTCGCCCTCCGCGGTGAGGATGGCGGCCTGGCGCGTACCTTCGGCGGTGAGGATCGCGGCGCGCTTGTCACGGTCGGCGCGCATCTGCTTCTCCATCGAGTCCTGGATGGAGGTGGGCGGTTCGATGGCCTTCAGTTCCACGCGGTTGACGCGGATGCCCCATTTGCCCGTGGCCTCGTCGAGGACGCCGCGCAGGGCGGCGTTGATCTCCTCGCGGGAGGTCAGGGTGCGTTCGAGGTCCATGCCGCCGATGATGTTGCGGAGTGTGGTGACCGTCAGCTGCTCGATGGCCTGGATGTAGCTGGCGACCTCGTAGGTGGCCGCGCGGGCGTCGGTCACCTGGTAGTAGATGACCGTGTCGATGTTGACCACCAGGTTGTCCTGGGTGATCACCGGCTGCGGCGGGAAGGGGACGACCTGTTCGCGCAGGTCGATGCGGTTGCGGATGGTGTCGATGAACGGGACCACGATGTTCAGGCCCGCGTTCAGGGTGCGTGTGTAGCGGCCGAAGCGCTCGACGATGGCGGCGCTGGCCTGTGGGATGACCTGGATGGTCTTGATCAGGGCGATGAAGACCAACACCACCAGAATGACCAGGACGATGATGACCGGTTCCATCGTGTTCCCCGTACCCCTCTCCGCCTCGGCGCCTTCGGCAGATCTCGTGGTTGTAGAAGATCTTGCTGGTCGAGTCTGACAGACCATCGCCCAACTCGTGGGCATGATGCCTCAGATGACGATGGCGGTGGCCCCTTCGATCTCCACGACGTCCACCTCCTGGCCCACTTCGTAGGCGCGGGCGGTGTCGAGGGCGCGGGCCGACCAGATCTCCCCCGCAAGCTTGATGCGGCCTCCGGAGCCGTCGACGCGCTCCAGGACGACCGCCTGCTTGCCCTTCAGGGCGTCGACTCCGGTGGCGAGTCGGGGGAGTTGTCTGCTGTGCCGGGCCGCGATGGGGCGGACGACGGCAATGAGCGCGACGGAGACGACGACGAACACGAGGACCTGGATCACGGCGTCCAGACCGAGGCCCGCGGCGACGGCGGCCGCGATGGCTCCCACCGCGAGCATGCCGAACTCCGGCATGGCGGTGACCACGAGCGGGATTCCGAGCGCCGCCGCGCCGACGAGCCACCACACCCATGCGTCGATGTCGTTCACACGGTCATGGTAGGGCCGGGGTCGGGCGGCGGACAGGGCGCGAAAGGGACCGGGGCGGGCTCGGGAAGGCCTCGGCAGGGGCTCGGGGGGCCTCGGACGAAGGGTCAGGACAGGGGCAGGCCCTGAGCCGTCCAGCGGTCGCCGACCTGCTCGACGACGAGCGGGAGGCCGAAGCAGAGGGAGAGGTTGCGGGAGCTGAGTTCGAGCTCGATCGGGCCGGCGGCGAGGACCTTGCCCTGGCGGATCATCAGGACGTGGGTGAAGCCGGGGGCGATCTCCTCGACGTGGTGCGTGACCATGATCATCGAAGGGGCGATGGGGTCGCGGGCGAGCCGGCCGAGGCGGCGGACCAGGTCCTCGCGGCCGCCGAGGTCGAGGCCGGCGGCGGGCTCGTCCAGCAGGAGCAGCTCGGGGTCGGTCATCAGGGCGCGGGCGATCAGGGTGCGCTTGCGCTCACCCTCGGAGAGGGTGCCGAAGCGGCGGTCGAGGTAGTCGCTCATGCCGAGGCGGTCGAGGAAGGCGCGGGCGCGCTGCTCGTCGACCTCGTCGTACTCCTCCTGCCAGTGGGCGGTCATGCCGTACGCGGCCGTCAGTACCGTCTCCAGGACGGTCTGGCGCTTGGGGAGCTTCTCGGCCATGGCGATGCCGGCCACGCCGATGCGGGGGCGCAGCTCGAAGACGTCGACCTTGCCGAGGGTGTCGCCGAGGATGGTTGCGGTGCCCTTGCTGGGGAACAGGTAGCTGGAGGCGACGTTCAGGAGGGTGGTCTTGCCGGCGCCGTTGGGTCCGAGGATGACCCAGCGCTCGCCCTCCTTCACCGACCAGGAGACCTGGTCCACCAGAGCCCGGCCCTCGCGGACCACGGATACGTCCTGAAGCTCCAGAACATCGCTCATGAGCGCGTTGTCTCCCCTTGCAGTGTGGCCGGTCTCGGCTGCCGCGTACGCCTGTGGCTCGGTCCGCCGCGCCTGTGGGCGCAGCCCCTATGAAATCTACGCCACGAGTGCCCCGCTCCATTCCATCGGTCCGGTCCTTAGGGTGGGAGCATGCTCACGGAACCGCGTTCAGGACGCCTCGCCGCTTGGGGAAATGCCCTTTTGGCCGGACTTGTCTCTCCGGATGACGCCGCGCTCGCCATCGTGGGCGAGGACACCGTGCACCGGGTGGAGGGGCTGCCCGGGGAGTCCGCGCAGGTCGGGCTCACGCTGGCCCTGGGGCGGCTGCGGACGCTGGGGGCTACCGGGCTGCGGGTCGCGCTGCCGGCGCCGGGGCATCCGCTGGGGCTGAGCGGTCCGCCCGAGTTCAATGCGCGGGCGCTGGAGGCCGAGGAGGCGGTGGTCTGCTACGGCACCGCGTTCGGGCTGGTGCCTGAGGTGTACGAGGCCGGGCCGGAGGGTGATGTGCATGCTGAGGTGATCTGGCAGGTGCTGCCGGTGCGGGAGGCGCCGCCCGCCGATGTGCCGTCGCTGGGCGAGGCCGAGCGGGAGCTGGCGGAGGCGCTGCGCGAGGCGACCGAGGTGCTGTCGAAGCTGGACGTCGCCGGGGCGGGTCCGGTGGCGGAGGCGGCGATCGACGCGTACCGGGCGCGGGCCGAGCGCGGCCGGGAGGTGCTGGCGCCGGGGTATCCGCCGCGTGCGGTACGGGTGCTGGAGCTGGCGCAGCGGGTCGCGCTGCTGGTGTCGCTGGCGTACGGCAACGGGCACGGTGGTGCGGTCAGTTCCAGCGAGATGGCGGCGCGTGCGGAGGCGTTGCGGCCCGTCGAGCGGACGGCGAGGCGAGCGCAGGTGGCGGCGTACAACTCGATCGTGGAGGAGCGGGAGCGGGGAGCCCGGTAACCGGGTTGTGGGGGCGCCGGCACCGAACCGCACATGGCAGGCCCCCCGGCGGGCACCGGGAGGCCTGTGGTCGGTGTCGGCCGGACCTCAGTGGTTGAGGCCGAGGTTGCCGAAGGCCGGGTTCAGCACGCCGATGACGCTCACGCTGTTGCCGACCGCGTTCACCGGGACGTGCACCGGGACCTGGACGACGTTGCCCGAAACGACGCCCGGGGAGCAGTGGGCCTCGCCGCCGGCCCAGCTGCCGGTCGTGGCGGAGGCCATGCCCGCTCCGGCGGCCACGAGGCCACCGGCCACCATCGTCACGGCCGCGGCCTTCTTCAGGTTCTTCACTTTCAACCCCTCCTAGCGGTCACCGCGGCGGTTCGCCGCGGCACGCACTGGAGAACGGCGGAGATCGCCGGAGGATGCGCCATCCAGGTGACATTCCCACGACGGTATGAATCTCGGTCCGGAGCGGAACCCTCCGTGTTGCCGTGGGCCAACGCCCCGGGCATGGCGTTTCAGCCGGTCACCCCGTGTCGCACGGCCCACAGCGCGGCCTGGGTGCGGTCCGCGAGATCGAGTTTCATCAGGATGTTGGAGACATGCGTCTTGACGGTCTTCTCGGACAGGACGAGGGCGCGGGCGATCTCGCGGTTGGAGCGGCCGTCCGCGATCAGGCCGAGCACCTCGCGCTCCCGGTCGGTTAGCGAACCGCCTCTGCTCTGGCCGGAGTTGGCCTCCTCCTGGGTGAGCAGGGCGCCGGCCACCTCGGGCTGGAGCAGGATGTGGCCGGCGTGCACGGAGCGGATGGCGCCGGCGAGGGCGTCGGGGTCCACGTCCTTGTAGACGTATCCGGCGGCGCCCGCGCGCAGGGCCGGTACGACCGTGCGCTGTTCGGTGAAGCTGGTGACGATGAGCACGCGCGCGGGGTTGTCGAGTTCGCGCAGCCGGCGCAGGGCCTCGACGCCGTCCATGCCCGGCATCTTGACGTCCATCAGGACGACGTCCGGGCGCAGTTCTTCGGCCCGGGCGACTCCCTCGGCGCCGTCGGCGGCCTCGCCGACGACCTCGATGTCGTCCTGCACCTCCAGGAAGGTGCGCAGGCCCCGGCGGACGACCTGGTGGTCGTCGACGAGCAGCACTCTGATCGCGTCAGCCACCGGGGACCTCCATCTCTATCGTGGTGCCCTTGCCGGACACCGACTCCACGGTCAGCGTGCCGCCGACCCCGCTCGCGCGGTCACGCATCGAGACCAGGCCCAGGTGGCGTCCGGCACGGCGGACGGCCTTCGGGTCGAAGCCGCTGCCGTCGTCGGTGACGCGCAGCACGGCTCCGCTGCCGCGCCGCTGCACGCTCACGTCGACGTGTGCGGCGCCGGAGTGGCGCAGTGCGTTGTGCAGGGCTTCCTGGGCGACCCTGAGCAGGGCTTCCTCCTGGGCGGCGGGCAGCGCGCGGAAGCCGTTGCCGGTGAAGGTCACGCGCGCGGTGTGGGCGCGGTCGAGGACCTGGGTCTGGGTGCGCAGGGTGGCGACGAGGCCGTCCTCGTCCAGGGCGGCGGGCCGCAACTCCACGACGGCGGCGCGCAGTTCGTCGGCGGCCTCGGCGGCGAGCATGGCGACCTGGTGGAGTTCGCCCTTGGCGCGGGCGGGGTCGCGGTCGACGAGGGCGGCCGCGGCCTGGGCGGTCAGGCGCAGGGAGAAGAGCTTCTGGCTGACCGCGTCGTGCAGTTCATGGGCGAGGCGGGAGCGTTCCTCGGCGATGGTGAGTTCGCGGCTGCGTTCGTAGAGCCGGGCGTTGGTGAGGGCGATGGCGGCGTGCTGGGCGAGGATGGAGAGCAGTTCCTGGTCCTCTTCCGTGAAGCCGCAGCTTCCTTCCGGCTTGGGGCAGTTCTTGTTGGCGAGGAAGAGCGCGCCGATGACCTCGTCGCCGTCGCGGATGGGCAGGCCGAGGAAGTCGGCCAGGTCCGGGTGCGCGGTCGGCCAGCCCTCGAAGCGGGGGTCCTGGCGCACGTCGGCGAGGCGCTCGGCCTTCGCCTCGCGCAGCATCGCGGCGAGGATGCCGTGCTGGCGAGGGAGCGGCCCGATGGCACGCCACTGCTCGTCGCTGACGCCGTCGACGACGAACTGGGCGAAGCCGCCGTGGTCGTCGGGGACGCCGAGGGCGGCGTACTGGGCGTCCAGCAGCTCGCGGGCGGAGGCGACGATCGTCTTGAGGACGTCGCGCACCTCCAGATGCCTGCTCATGGCCAGCAGCGCGGCACTGACCGCGGCGAGGCCGGACCGGGGGCCTTGACTCATGCCCTCACGGTACCGGCGGGGTCCGACAAGCGGATCGGACCTGTGGCGGCGGGGCCCGGTCCGCTGGTCCTAGGGCGGCCGGTCTAGGTCCCGGGGCCCCGGACGTGCGGTGTACGTCGAAGGGCCCCCGCGGTGTGCGGCCCGCGTCCGAGGCGGCCGGGACGGCGCCGTTCCTACGGTGTGGTCACCGCTCGGCGAAGGGCGGTGAGCGACGAGGGGACGGTAGTCATGCCGGTTGCGATCATCACGGGGGCTTCGAAGGGCCTGGGGCGGGCGCTCGCAGCGGCGCTGGCCGCGCGAGGCTGGGATCTGGTGCTGGACGCCCGGGGCGCCGAGGCCCTCAAGGAGGCGGCGGAGAGCGTCGCCGGGCAGGGCACGCGCGTGGCGGCGCTGGCCGGGGATGTGACGGATGCCGGGCACCGGGCCGCGCTGGTGGCGGCCGCGCGCCGGCTGGGCGGGGTCGATCTGCTGGTCAGCAATGCGAGCGCGCTGGGTGCGGAGCCGCTGGTACGGCTGGCCGAGCTGCCCCTGGAGGGGCTGCGGCGGGCGCTGGAGGTGAATGTCGTCGCCGCGCTCGGCCTGGTCCGTGCGGCGCTGCCGCTGCTGCGGGAGTCGCCGACCGGGACGGTGGTCGCGGTCAGCTCGGACGCGGCGGCCGAGGCGTACGCGACCTGGGGCGGCTACGGCGCCTCGAAGGCGGCCCTGGACCAGTTGGCGGCGGTGCTGGGCGTGGAGGAGCCCGGCCTGCGGGTGTGGTCGGTGGATCCCGGGGACATGGCGACGGAACTGTACGTGGCGGCCGTACCCGGTGACGACGGTCCGCGTCCGGCGCCGGCCACGGTCGTACCGGCGTTCCTGCGCCTGCTGGACGAGCGGCCGGCCAGCGGGAGGTACGCGGCGCCGGCCCTGCTGGAGCGGCGATGAGGACCGGCATGGGGGTCCCCCCGCTCGAGCGGAGTCGGGAGTGGGGGAGGGTGCCGGAGGAGCTGTCCGCGCGCGTGCCCGCCGAGCAGCGGGGTCCGGGGCTGGGCCGGGACGCCGTACGGCTGCTGGTGTCGCGCGGTACAGAGGTGACCCATCACGTGTTCCCGGAGCTGCCGCTGCTGCTGCGGGCCGGGGACCTGCTGGTGGTGAACACCTCGCCCACGCTGGCCGCGGCGGTGGACGGGCGGGTCGGGCACGCGCGCGTGGTGGTGCATTTCTCCACGCGCGGGGACGACGGCCGGTGGGCGGTCGAGCTGCGGGAACCGGACGGGCGGGGTACCACGCGCGCGCGTACGGGCACGCGTGCGGATACGGAGGTGGTGCTGCCGGGAGCGGGGCGGCTGGTGCTCCAGGAGCCGCTGAGCCCGCGCGGGCAGCGGCTGTGGTGGGCCCGGGCGGACGTGGACGTCCTCGGGATGCTGCGCGTGCACGGGCGGCCGATTCGCTACTCCTATACAAAGGGGGAGCAGCCGCTGTCGGCGTACCAGACGGTGTTCGCGCTGCCGTCGCCGGACGGATCGGGCAGTGCGGAGATGCCGAGTGCGGCGCGCCCCTTCACCGCGGCCCTGGTGGCGGAGCTGGTGAGCCGGGGTGTGCGGTTCGCGCCGATCACGCTGCACACGGGGGTGGCGTCGGCGGAGGCGCACGAGCCGCCGTATCCGGAGCGGTTCTCGGTGCCGGAGGCCTCGGCGCGACTGATCAACGCCGTGCGGGCGGGCGACGGCAGGGTGATCGCCGTGGGTACGACCGCCGTGCGGGCCGTGGAGTCGGCGGCGGGGACGGACGGGGTGGTGCGGGCGGCCGAGGGATGGACGGAGCTGGTCGTGACGCCCGAGCGCGGGGTGCGGGTGGTGGACGGGCTGCTGACCGGGCTGCACGAGCCCGAGGCCTCGCATCTGCTGATGCTGGAGGCGGTCGCGGGGCGGGCCGCGGTCGACCGTGCCTACGAGGAGGCGCTCCGGGGGCGCTACCTGTGGCACGAGTTCGGCGACGTACATCTCATCCTCCCGACGGAGAGGCCTCACACAGAGCATTGCGATGGCAACTCCCGGTGAGACTCATCCGTCTCCGATGTGAGCCCGCACATAGGGTCCACGTCACGTACGAACGGACATAGGAGATAAAGCATCCCCGTATGAACGGGACAGACGGCCCAGTCTGTCCCGTTTTGCCGTTCTGCGATCCACTAAGCAGGATCGTACGTCACATCTTTGCCAGGGAATTTTGCGCCAGCTAAGAATTGCTCTCGTCGCTCAGCGCCGTGGGTCACCGGCCCGCGGCGTTCGTGTGGGAGGAGCCGATTCCCCCGGCGGACGCAGGAGCGACCTCCGCGCTATCGAAGAGGTCCATCAAGCCATGCCCAAGAACATCCTCAACCGTGCTCATAGTGCCCTGACCAAGCAGCACAAGCTCGCCATCGCCGGCGTCGCCGCTCTCGGCACCGCCGCCATCGCCGCCTCGGCCGTCCCGAGCAGCGCCGACACCGTCACCACCGGCGCCCCGGCCACGGCCGCCCAGGTCGCCACCAGCAAGACGCTGAAGAACGTCAAGGGCACGGTCACCGACCAGCTCGCCCCCGAGACGGTCAAGCTCGACACGCTCGCCGCGCAGAAGAAGGCCGCCGACGAGGCCGCCGCCGCCAAGCAGCGCGCCGAGGCCGCGAAGAAGGCCGCCGCGCAGCAGGCCGCCGCCGACGCCGCCAAGAAGGCCGCGCAGGACCGTGCCGCCAAGGACGCCGCCAGCCGCTCCGCCCAGCGGATCGACATGCAGCCGGTCGCCGCGAAGACGTACGCCAACAACCTCGACGGCTGGATCCGTCAGGCGCTGGACATCATGAAGCAGCACGGCATCCCGGGCTCCTACAGCGGTCTGCACCGCAACATCATCCGTGAGTCCTCGGGTAACCCGATGGCCATCAACAACTGGGACATCAACGCCCAGAACGGCATCCCGTCCAAGGGTCTGCTCCAGGTCATCGACCCGACCTTCCGCGCGTACCACGTGTCCGGCACCTCGTGGAACATCTACGACCCGGTCGCCAACATCACGGCCGCCTGCAACTACGCGGCGCACCGGTACGGCTCGATGGACAACGTCAACAGCGCGTACTGAGGTCTGGCGCGGACCTCTGACACGTGACGCCGAAGGGCGGCACCCCCTCGCGGGGTGCCGCCCTTCGCGTCGTACCGGCACGGTTACTTGCGCATGACCTCCGGCTCATGGCGACGCAGGAAGCGGGCCACGAGGAAGCCGCAGACCACGCCGAGCGCGATCAGCGCGACCATGTCCAGCGTCCAGGCCCCGGCCGTGTGGTTCCACAGCGGATCGGTGTTGCCGGGGTCGTCGGCGTTCGGGGCGATGTTGTTGAAGTCCAGCGTGGCACCGGCCGCGGCCACCGCCCAGCGCGACGGCATCAGATACGAGAACTCGTTGACGCCGAGCGTCCCGTGCAGGGTGAACAGGCAGCCGGTGAAGACGACCTGGATGATCGCGAACATCACGAGCAGCGGCATGGTCTTCTCGGCGGTCTTCACCAGCGAGGAGATCACCAGGCCGACCATCATCGAGGTGAAGCCGAGCGCCATGATCGGCACGCACAGCTCGAACAGGGTGGAACCGCCGAGCACGACACCCTGGTCCGGGATCTCACGGCTGGAGAAGCCGATCACACCGACCATCAGGCCCTGCAGCACCGTGACGGCGCCGAGCACGACCACCTTGGACATCAGGTACGCCGACCGGGACAGGCCGGTCGCGCGCTCCCGCTCGTAGATCACCCGTTCCTTGATCAGCTCGCGCACGGAGTTCGCGGCGCCCGCGAAGCACGCGCCGACCGCGAGGATCAGCAGCACGGTGGTGGCGGTGCCGTTGGGGATGTGCGTGCCGGTCCTCGGGTTGATCGCCGCGTTGACCAGCAGGCCCCTCTTGTGGTCGATCAGCAGGCTGACCGCGCCGAGCACCGCCGGCAGGATCACCGTCAGCGCCAGGAAACCCTTGTCGGACACGATGACCGACACATAGCGCCGGACCAGGGTCATCAGCTGCGAACCCCAGCCCTGAGGCTTGGGCGGCTTCATGGCCTGCGGCGGAGGCATGTGTACGGCCTGCGGGGCGACCGAGTCCACGTCCGCGGCGTACATCTGGTAGTGCTGCGAGCCCTTCCAGCGGCCCGCCCAGTCGTAGTCGCGGTAGTTCTCGAAGGCGGAGAAGACATCGGCCCAGCTGTCGTAGCCGAAGAAGTTCAGCGCCTCCTCCGGCGGGCCGAAGTAGGCGACCGCGCCGCCCGGCGCCATCACCAGCAGCTTGTCGCACAGCGCCAGCTCGGCCACCGAGTGGGTGACCACGAGGACCGTACGGCCGTCGTCGGCGAGGCCGCGCAGCAGCTGCATGACATCGCGGTCCATGCCCGGGTCGAGACCCGAGGTCGGCTCGTCCAGGAAGATCAGCGACGGCTTGGTGAGCAGCTCCAGGGCCACCGAGACACGCTTGCGCTGGCCACCGGAGAGCGAGGTGACCTTCTTGTCCTTGTGGATGTCGAGCTTGAGCTCGCGCAGCACCTCGTCGATGCGGGCCTCGCGCTCGGCGGCGGTGGTGTCGGCCGGGAAGCGCAGCTTGGCCGCGTACTTCAGGGCCTTCTTGACGGTCAGCTCCTTGTGCAGGATGTCGTCCTGCGGGACCAGACCGATGCGCTGGCGCAGCTCGGCGAACTGCTTGTACAGGTTGCGGTTGTCGTACAGGACCTCGCCCTGGTTGGCGGGCCGGTAGCCGGTGAGCGCCTTGAGCAGGGTCGACTTGCCGGAGCCGGACGGGCCGATGACCGCGATCAGGGACTTCTCCGGCACGCCGAAGGAGACGTCCTTCAGGATCTGCTTGCCGCCGTCGACCGTGACGGTCAGATGGCGCGCGGAGAAGGAGACCTCGCCGGTGTCGACGAACTCCTCGAGCCGGTCGCCGACGATCCGGAAGGTGGAGTGGCCGACGCCGACGATGTCGGCCGGACCCAACTGCACCGAGCCGCCCTTGGGGATCGGCTGGCCGTTGACGTAGGTGCCGTTGTGCGAGCCGAGGTCGCGGATCTCCAGCCGGCCGTCGGGCGTGGCGTGGAACTCGGCGTGGTGCCGGGAGACCTGGAGGTCGGAAACGACCAGGTCGTTCTCCAGGGCACGGCCGATGCGCATCACCCGGCCGACGGCGAACTGGTGGAACGTGGTCGGGCTGCGGTCGCCGTAGACCGGCGGCGCCCCCGCGCCATCACCGGGCGTCTTCTGCGCGTACTGGTCCGCGGGCCCGGCCTGCTGCTGCGGGAACGCGGGCGCCTGCTGCTGCCAGCCCTGCTGTGGAGCCTGTGCTCCCGCGGCAGCCTGGTGTGGTACGGCCTGCTGCGGGGCCTGTGCCTGCGGCTGCGCGGCCTGTTGCGAGGCGGGGGCCTGCTGGGCCCAGCCCGGCGCTCCGGCGCCCTGCGCGGCGTACGGCGCCGGCTGCTGCCGACCGGCCGTGGCGCCCGACAGGTTCAGCCGCGGTCCGTCGGTCGCGTTGCCGAGGTGCAGCGACGCGCCCGGCCCGATCTCCATCTGCTGGATCCGCCGGCCCTGCACGAACGTGCCGTTGGTGCTGCCATGGTCCTCGATGACCCAACTGCGGCCGTCGAAGCTGACCGTGGCGTGCCGCCAGGACACCCTGGCGTCGTCGAAGACGATGTCACCCTGCGGATCGCGGCCGAGGGTGTAGGGCCTGGACGGGTCCAACGTCCAGGTCCGTCCGTTTGATTCCAGTACGAGTTCCGGCACTCCATGCCCCACTGAGTTGTCCCCCGAATTACCCCCGTCACAGGGAGTCTAGGGATGTCGAACATCGGGGGGAACTATTTCAGGCCCGGCCCGCTGACCGAAACCCGGGCCTTGTCGACGGGCGCCCGCGCACGCTTCAACTCGCCCCGTTGACGGGGTTGAAACCGGGCCGGAGAGTGGTAATCCCGGCGAGGGGGACAAGCGCGGCTCCGGTGCCGCGCCGCGGATCGGGGGGTCTGCCATGAGGTCTGCCACGAGCACCGAGACCGCGCCGCGTGCCACGTCGGTGCCCTGGAAGGACGTCCTGCTGTCCGCGATCGCCGCGGTGAGCTGGGCGTTGATCGGTATGGCGGGCACGGCCGCGCTCGGCCTGCACCTGCTGAAGGCGGACGCGGCCGGCTCACTCGGCACCATGACGGCGGCAGTTGTGGCGCTGGGGGTGGGTGGCTCGGTCACGTCGTCGGGCGATGTGTCCGCCTTCGGACTGAAGGGCGCCGCGGCCCACGCTGCCATCGAGATCACGCCACTCGGGGTGAGCCTGGCCGGTGCCCTGCTGCTGTCGTGGTTCTTCCTACGGTCCTTGCGCAGGGCCGGAGTTGTCGTCGCGCCCGCCGAACTCCTCGCCCGCGCGGGCACGGTGGTCGCGCTCTTCGTCGCGCTGCTGGGCGGTCTCGCCTGGGCGGGTCACGACGTCGTCACCATCGACGGCGGCTCGCTCGGGCTGGACAAGCTGCCGGGCACGGGCGGCGACGGAGGCGGCGGACTGAGCATCCCCGGCCTCGGCGACGTGAGCGGACTGCTGCCGGGCCGGATCGGTGACCTCGTCCATGCCAGGGCCGCGGTCGGCTTCACCGTGGACACGACGGCCACGCTGCTCGGCGGCGCGCTCTGGTGTGCCGGCGTCCTGCTGCTCGCCCTGCTCGCCTCCCGCCGCGCTCCCCTGCCACCGGGCTGGTCCGCCGTGCACCGGGTGGTACGGCCGGCGGTCTCGGCGCTCGTCACCGTGCTGCTGGTGGCCGTGGCGGCGGGGCTCGCGGCGGCGGCGTACGCGGCGATCGGCGACGACCATCCCGGGCAGATCGCCGGTGCGGCCCTGCTCGGCGCGCCGAACGGGGTCTGGCTCGGCCTGCCCCTCGGTCTGTTCGTCCCCTGGGACGGCCACGCCTCCGGCGTCCTCGGCAGGTCCCTCCCCCGCCCGCTGGACCAGCTCCTCGGAGCGCACACCGATCAGCCCGTGACACTGGGCCGGCTGGCCGACCTGGACGGCCGGGTGTGGCTGCTGGCCCTGGCCGCGGCCCTGGCGATGCTGCTGGCCGGCGTCCTGACGGCGGTCCGCACGCCGGTGGTGCGGCAGGCCGACAGCGCCCTGGGTTTCGCCGCGCGGTGCGGACTGCGCCTGGGCATCACCACCGCCCTCGCCCTGCCCCTGCTCGCCTGGCTGACGGGCGTGTCCGTCGCCTCGTCCCTGTCCGTGCTCGGCTTCGACGCCTTCGACGCCGGCCTCGAACTGCACGGCCGCCTCGGCATGGCCCTGCTCCTCGGCGCGGCGTGGGGCGCGGGCGCCGGGGCGATCGGCGCCCTGACGGCCTGGGCGACGGGGGCGGCGGGGGGACGGGCGGTTTGGGCGGCTCGGGCGGCTCGCGGGGTGCCGGGGGGCGTGGCGGTCGGGGGTGACCGTGGTGGCGGGCGCGGGGGCGCCGGTGGTTCCGGACGCGGCGACGGTGTCGGGCCGTATGCGCCGAGCGCGCCGTACCGTCCGCCGAACCCGGACACGAATCCGTATCTCCAGGTGCCGGAGGACCTTCAGGTGCCGCGGGACCTGCGCGAGGAGGCGCCGGGTGCCGGGCCGGGGCCCGCCGGGGACGACATGTACGGCGCTCCGACCATCGCCCGCCCGCTCGGCTCCGCTCCCCCGCCGCCCCGGCGCCGTCCCCCGGCCCGGCGGGGTGAGCGCTCGCAGGGCTCCGACGGCACCGAATGGCCACCGCCGCCCCCTCCACCGCCGCCCCCGGCACCTCCGGGGAAGCCGAAGGGCCGGGGGTGAGTCGGCCGGGGGCGTGCACAAGCGCACGTCCTGCCCGCCGGGGCATCTCGTGGCACAGTCGTGGTGGGGCCGGGGGCCGCCGTGTGCGGGCCGGGCGGCGTCTCCCGGTGGCAAGATCCCTGACACCGGCGCGACATCCATTGTTCCGTGTCCGTCAGTCGGACCTCGACGGCGGACGGCACTGGGTGCCGGATACGGTGGTGACACCATGAGCGCTTCGCAGACCTCCGCTGAACAGACCCCCGAGGTCCCCACCCTCCTCGTCAAGATCTTCGGCAAGGACCGGCCGGGCATCACGGCGGGTCTCTTCGACACCCTCGCCGCCTATCTCGTCGACGTGGTCGACATCGAGCAGGTCGTCACCCGGGGCCGCCTGGTGCTGTGCGCGCTGGTGACGCAGCCGCCGGCCGGCCTGGAGGGCGATCTGAGGGCCACCGTGCACAGCTGGGCCGAGTCGATGAAGATGCAGGCGGAGATCATCTCGGGGCACGGCGACAACCGGCCCCGCGGCCTCGGGCGTTCGCTGGTGACCGTCCTCGGCCATCCGCTGACCGCCGAGTCGACGGCCGCCATCGCCGACCGGATCGCGAAGGCCGGAGGCAACATCGACCGCATCTTCCGGCTCGCCAAGTACCCGGTGACGGCAGTGGAGTTCGCGGTCTCCGGCGTGGAGACCGAGCCGCTGCGCACGGCCCTGGTCACGGACGCGGCGGCACTGGGTGTCGATGTCGCGGTCGTCGCTGCGGGCCTGCACCGGCGCGCTCAGCGCCTGGTGGTCATGGACGTGGACTCCACGCTGATCCAGGACGAGGTCATCGAGCTGTTCGCGGCGCACGCCGGCTGCGAGGACAAGGTCGCCGAGGTCACGGCGGCGGCGATGCGCGGGGAGCTGGACTTCGAGCAGTCGCTGCACGCGCGCGTGGCGCTGCTGCGGGGGCTGGACGCCTCCGTGGTGGAGAAGGTGCGCAACGAGGTACGGCTGACGCCGGGCGCCCGCACCCTGATCCGCACGCTGAAGCGGCTCGGCTACCAGGTCGGGGTCGTCTCCGGTGGCTTCACCCAGGTCACGGACGATCTGAAGGAACGGTTGGGCCTGGATTTCGCACAGGCCAACACGCTGGAGATCGTCGACGGCAAGCTCACCGGCCGGGTCACCGGCGAGATCGTGGACCGCGCGGGCAAGGCCCGGCTGCTGCGCCGGTTCGCCGCGGAGGCCGGGGTGCCGCTGTCGCAGACGGTGGCGATCGGCGACGGCGCCAACGACCTGGACATGCTGAACGCGGCCGGTCTGGGCGTCGCCTTCAACGCCAAGCCGGTGGTCCGCGAGGCCGCGCACACGGCGGTGAACTTCCCCTTCCTCGACACGGTCCTGTATCTGCTGGGCGTCACCCGGGAAGAGGTCGAGGCGGCCGACACGCACGACGAGGGCTGAGCAGGCCTGAGATGCGCGAGGGCCCGGTACCGCACAGGTGCCGGGCCCTCGCCGCATGGGTGGGTCACTCCTCGGGCGCCCAGTAGTCCGTGAGCGTGGCCACGCCCGGCTCCAGGCTCTTCCAGGGGCCGTCGAAGGACAGCAGCGCGAAACCGGCGGCCGGGAAGCCGCGGCGGTTCATCCGGTCGCGGGCGTCGCCCTCGGCGGTGCCGGACAGGATGTCGGCCAGGCCGTGGACGCCCGGGTTGTGGCCGATCAGGATCACGTTCCGCACGTCGTCCGGAGTCTCGTTCAGCACGGCGATCAGTTCGCCGGGCGAGGCCTCGTAGACCCGCTCCTCGTAGACGGTCTTCGGCCGGTGCGCCAGTTCGTGGACGGCGAGCTTCCAGGTCTCGCGGGTCCGGTTGGCGGTGGAGCACAGGGCGAGATCGAAGGTGATGCCGGTGTCGGCCAGCTTGCGTCCGGCGACCGCGGCGTCCTTGCGGCCCCGCTCGGCGAGCGGGCGCTCATGGTCGGACACCTGGGGCCAGTCGGCTTTCGCATGCCGGAGGAGGACGATACTGCGAGGTTCTGCGGCGCTCATGTGACCCAGCTTCGCATGAAACAGGCCATGCGGCGCAGGGAGTTGACATGCGGATTCATCGCGTACGGAGGCTCCTGGTCAGCGCGTCAGGAGCTGGTGGGCGCGCTCGAAGAGGTGCGTGATCGCCGGGTCGCCGCTCGCCGCGCGGGCGTCCGACGGGTTCAGTATCAGCGCCAGCAGTGCGATGAAGGCGAGCGCGGGGAGGGCGAGGGCCCACCAGGGCAGCCGGATGTCGACGCCGCCCGTGGTCGCCGGGTGGGGCCGGGAGTGGGTGCGGGCCGACATGATCGCCTCCGTGGGTCTTCGAGCGGGTCCGTGACCGGGTCGTGCGGTCACATCTCGAAGCTACGGAATCCGGGGCGGCCAACCCATCCGGACTTCCACCCAGTTGACCCTGACCCTTTCCCCCTAGGGGATGGTGGAGCTAACCCCACCATCCGCCCGAAGACGCGGGCCGGGACGCGGCCGTCACGGGGAGGCGAGGGTCGCGATGACGGCGATGATCACGAAGATGGCGAAGAACGAGCCGAAGACGATCAGCATCTTCTTCTGGCCGTTCTGCGGGTTCGGGTCGAGCACAGGCTGCATGCGCCCAGTCTCGCACCCTCCGCTCCGCGGGGGTCGGCCGGGGCGGCCGGTGCGTCCCGCCCCGCGGCCCGACCCCCAGGTCAGCGTGCGGTCGCCTCGTCCTCGACCGTGCGGTTGCGGCCCGCCAGGAAGCCCACCAGCATCTGCGGCAGCATCAGGCCCGTCATGAGGGCGATCGGCAGGCCCCAGCCGCCGCTCTGCTGGTAGAGCACGCCGACCAGCAGCGGGCCGGGGATGGAGATCAGATAGCCGGTGCTCTGTGCGAAAGCGGACAGCTGGGCCACGCCCGGCCCGCTCCGGGCCCGCATGCCGACCATCGTCAGGGCCAGCGGGAAGGCGCAGTTGGAGACGCCGAGCAGGAGCGCCCAGGCCCAGGCTCCGGCGGCCGGCGCGAAGTACAGGCCCGCGTATCCGGCGAGCCCGCACACGCCCAGGACCAGCACGATCGGCCCCTGGTGGGACAGCCGGGCGGCGACCCGCGGGATGACGAAGGCCAGCGGCACGCCCATCACCATGGTGACGGCGAGCAGCACGCCCGCGGTGCCGGCCGGGACACCGGCGTCGCGGAAGATCTGCGGCATCCAGCCCATGGTGATGTAGGCGGCGGTGGCCTGGAGGCCGAAGAAGACGGCGAGCGCCCAGGCCGTGCGGCTGCGGGTGATGCGCAGCGGCGCGTGCTGTACCGCCGCCCCCGCCCGCCGGTCCCCCGCCTGCCGTGTATCCGTGCGCCGTACGTCCCCGTACTGCGTCTCCCTACGCTGCTGCTCCGCGCGCTCCCGCTGCCCCGTCCGCGGCGCGGTCGCGGCCTCGCCGCCACGCTCCCGGACGAGCGGCAGCCAGGGCAGGACGGCGGCGCCCGCGAGGGCGCCCCACACGACGAGGCCGGACCGCCAGCTGCCGCCGAGGGCGTCGGTCAGGGGCACGGTCACCGCGGCGGCGAGGGAGGTGCCGAGGGCGAGGGCCATCGAGTACAGGCCGGTCATGGAGCCGACCCGGTCGGGGAACCAGCGCTTGACGATGACCGGCATGAGCACGTTGCTGACGGCGATGCCCATGAGGGCGAGCGCGCTGGCGGCCAGGAACCCGGCCGTGTTGCCGGCGAACGGCCGTATCAGCAGGCCGGCGGTGATGGCGGCCATGCCGGCGCACACCACGGCGGCCGGTCCGAAGCGGCGGGCCAGCCGGGGCGCGGTGACGCCGAAGACCGCGAAGCAGAGCGGAGGCACGGAGGTGAGCACGCCGGCCACGCTGCCGCTCATGCCGAGCCCGCCGCGGACCTCCTCCAGGAGCGCGCCGAGGCTCGTGATGGCCGGGCGGAGGTTCAGCGCGGACAGGACGATGCCGACGACGACCAGGCGGACCGCCCACGCGCGCGTGCGGGCGGCGCCGGGGGTCGTCTCGAGGCTGCTCGTCGTGGCGGCCGTACCGGGTTCGGTCGGTGACATCGCCGTACGGGTCTCCGCTGTCCGGGTTTCCTCACATGCCATGAGACCCATCATAGAATCATGGGATGATTGGTTGTCCATTCCGTGTTCCGGCCCCGGGGCGTCCCCGTCCGGGCCTCGCGTGCGAAGGTGTGCCATGCCCCTGAGCCACCCGCGCCGTTCGGCGCTGTCCGAGCAGGTCATCGCAGAACTGCGCAACCAGATCACCTCCGGCGAGTGGCCGGTCGGCGCGCGCATCCCGACGGAGCCGGAACTGGTCGAGCAGCTCGGCGTCGCCCGCAACACCGTCCGCGAGGCCGTCCGCGCGCTCGCCCACAACGGGCTGCTGGACATCCGGCAGGGCTCGGGCACCTATGTGGTGGCGACGAGCGAGCTGGCCGGCGTGATGCACCGCCGGTTCGCCGACGCCGACCCCCGGCACATCGCCGAACTGCGCGCCGCGCTGGAGTCGGCCGCCGCGAAGCTGGCCGCCGAGCGGCGCACCGAGAAGGACCTCAAGCAGCTGGACGCGCTGCTGGACCGGCGCGAGGTGGCCTGGGAGACCGGCGAGGCGGAGGCCTTCGTGACCGCCGACGCCACCTTCCACCTGGCCGTCGTGGCCGCCTCCCACAACGACGTGATCACCGCGATGTACGCCGATCTGAGCGAGGTGCTGCGGGACTGGCTGCGCGCGGACGTGGGCGCGGAGCTGACTCCGGAGACGTACATGGACCACACGCGTCTGGTGGACGCGATCCGCACCGGGGACGCCGAGGCGGCGGCGGCCGAGGCCGCGAGCTATCCGTTCCTGTGCCGCCCGGGCCGGTTCAGCGCCCCTTCCGGTGACTGATCGAGCCGCTCAGTGCTCGTTCTGGTGGCTGATCCACACCGAGCGGACTTCCTTCCAGCACCGGCCCGTCAGCCGTACGGTCATGGCGGGTCCGGTGTCCACGGGTGCGCTGTCGGTGTCGATGTCCCACCAGCGGGCGCACTCGATGTGCAGACGCACGCGATCGGTGTCGACATAGGGATTGTGGCAGTACGCCACCACATGGGAGCCGTGGACGGTCGTACGGCAGGTGGCCCCGAAGCTCGGCGCGGGGGGCTTTCCGTGGTCCACGCGCGCGTAGGGCATCGCGTCGTACGGCAGGAGGAGCACGAGGGCCACGGCCACGGTCACCGGGGCCAGGCTTCGGGACAGGCGCACAACGGGACCTCCTCGGCCGGGCTGGGGAGGGACGCGTGGGGTGAACGCTCAATCCAGGGTGAGCCGCCCGGGCCGCGCGGCGCCCGGCAGGTGGGCCGAACGGGTGACGCCCCGCTCCCCGCGCTGCGGGAAACGGGGCGTCAGGGTACGAGGATCAGGCGCCGATGGCGTGCAGACCGCCGTCGACGTGGATGATCTCGCCGGTCGTCTTCGGGAACCAGTCGCTCAGCAGGGCGACGATGCCCTTGCCGGCCGGCTCCGGGTCCTTCAGGTCCCACTCCAGCGGGGCGCGGGTGTCCCAGACGGAGGCCAGCTCGCCGAAGCCCGGGATGGACTTGGCGGCCATGGAGCCGATCGGGCCCGCGGAGATCAGGTTGCAGCGGATGTTCTGCTTGCCCAGGTCACGGGCGATGTACCGGCTGGTGGCCTCCAGGGCCGCCTTGGCCGGGCCCATCCAGTCGTACTGCGGCCAGGCGAACTGCGCGTCGAAGGTCAGGCCGACGACCGAGCCGCCGTTCTGCATCAGCGGCAGGCAGGCCATGGTGAGCGACTTCAGGGAGTACGCCGAGACGTGCATGGCGGTGGCCACCGACTCGAACGGCGTGTTGAGGAAGTTGCCGCCGAGCGCGTCCTGCGGCGCGAAGCCGATGGAGTGCACGACGCCGTCGAGGCCGCCCAGCTCCTCGCCGACGACGTCGGCCAGCCGACCCATGTGCTCGTCGTTGGTGACGTCCAGCTCGATGACCTTGGTGGGCTTCGGCAGCTTCTTGGCGATGCGCTCGGTCAGCGTGGGCCGCGGGAACGCCGTCAGGATGATCTCCGCGCCCTGCTCCTGGGCCAGCTTGGCCGCGTGGAAGGCGATGGAGGACTCCATCAGCACGCCGGTGATCAGGACGCGCTTGCCCTCGAGGATTCCGCTCATGGTGATCAGTGACCCATTCCCAGTCCGCCGTCAACGGGGATGACGGCTCCAGTGATGTACGAGGCGTCGTCCGAGGCGAGGAACCGCACCGTCGCGGCGATCTCCTCCGGCTGCGCGTAACGGCCGAGCGGCACCTGCGAGACGATGTTCTGGCGCTGCTCGTCGCTGAGCACCTTGGTCATGTCGGTGTCGACGAAACCGGGCGCGACGACGTTGAAGGTGATGTTGCGCGAGCCCAGCTCACGGGCGAGGGAGCGCGCGAAGCCGACGAGGGCGGCCTTGGAGGCGGCGTAGTTCGCCTGGCCCGCCGAGCCGAGCAGGCCGACGACGGACGAGATCAGGATGACGCGGCCCTTCTTGGCGCGCAGCATGCCGCGGTTGGCGCGCTTGACCACACGGAAGGTGCCGGTGAGGTTCGTGTCGATGACCGAGGTGAAGTCCTCCTCGGACATGCGCATCAGGAGCTGGTCCTTGGTCACACCGGCGTTGGCGATCAGTATCTCGACCGGGCCGTGCTGCTCCTCGACCTCCTTGTAGGCCTGCTCCACCTGCTCCGGGTCGGTGATGTCGCACTTGACGGCCAGGCAGCCCAGTTCCGTCAGGGCGGCCGGCGGCTCACCCGAGCGGTACGTGATCGCGACCTTGTCGCCGGCGTCGGCGAACGCGCGGGCGATGGCGAGGCCGATGCCCCGGTTTCCTCCGGTGACGAGAACCGAGCGGCTCAACGGATCACCCTTTCGATAGCGGTCTGCAGATGTCGGACAACCCGCCCGGACACCTGGATGACAGGCGGCTTCATCGAAAACCTATCGGTACGGCCGGGCCCGTGGGCAATCGGGCACCGACAGTGGCGGGCGGGAGTCACTGTCGGGTCCCTACAGAACCGCTCGGTCCGGGCGCGAAACGTGTGGTCCGCCGGGCCGCTCCCGCGACATGATCGGACCGACAGGCCACGACAGCAGGGAGACCTCCGTGCCCCATTCCATCGACGAAGCCTTCACGGCGCTTCCGCTAAGGTCCCTCGCCGACGCCGCCCTGGCACGCGCGCGTGCGCTCGGGGCCGAGCACGCGGACTTCCGGTTCGAGCGGGTGCGCAACGCGTCCTGGCGGCTGCGGGACGCCAAGCCCGCCGGGTCCTCGGACACCACCGACCTCGGGTACGCGGTGCGGGTCGTGCACGGCGGTACGTGGGGCTTCGCCTCCGGTGTGGACCTGACCATGGACGCGGCCGCCAAGGTGGCCTCGCAGGCGGTGGCCATGGCCAAGCTGTCCGCGCAGGTCATCAAGGCGGCCGGGTCGGACGAAAGGGTGGAGCTGGCCGACGAGCCGGTGCACGCGGACCGCACGTGGGTGTCGTCGTACGAGATCGACCCGTTCTCCGTGCCGGACGAGGAGAAGGCCGCGCTGCTGGCGGACTGGAGCGCACGGCTGCTGGCCGCGAAGGGCGTCAACCACGTGGACGCCTCCCTGCTCACCGTGCACGAGAACAAGTTCTACGCCGACACCGCCGGGACCGTGACGACCCAGCAGCGGGTGCGGCTGCATCCGCAGCTGACCGCGGTGTCGGTGGACGAGTCCAGCGGCGAGTTCGACTCGATGCGGACCCTCGCGCCGCCGGTCGGCCGGGGCTGGGAGTACCTGACCGGCACCGGCTGGGACTGGGACCAGGAACTGGAGCGGATCCCGGAGCTGCTCGCCGAGAAGATGCGGGCGCCGAGCGTGCAGCCGGGGCTGTACGACCTGGTCGTCGACCCGTCCAACCTGTGGCTGACCATCCACGAGTCCATCGGGCACGCGACGGAGCTGGACCGGGCGCTCGGCTACGAGGCCGCCTACGCCGGCACCTCCTTCGCCACCTTCGACCAGCTGGGCAAGCTGCGTTACGGCTCCGAGCTGATGAACGTCACCGGCGACCGCACCGCCGAGCACGGCCTGGCGACCGTCGGGTACGACGACGAGGGCGTCGAGGCGCAGTCCTGGGACCTGGTGAAGGACGGCACGCTGGTCGGCTACCAGCTGGACCGGCGGATCGCCCGGCTCACCGGCTTCGACCGGTCCAACGGGTGCGCGTACGCCGACTCCCCCGCGCATGTGCCGGTGCAGCGCATGGCCAACGTCTCGCTCCGGCCGGACCCGGCGGGGCTGTCCACGGAGGACCTGATCGGGAGTGTCGACCGGGGCATCTACGTGGTCGGCGACCGTTCCTGGTCGATCGACATGCAGCGGTACAACTTCCAGTTCACCGGGCAGCGCTTCTTCAGGATCGAGAACGGGCGGATCGCCGGTCAGCTGAAGGACGTGGCGTACCAGGCGAACACGACCGACTTCTGGGGCTCGATGACCGCGGTCGGCGGTCCGCAGACCTATGTCCTCGGCGGCGCTTTCAACTGCGGCAAGGCCCAGCCGGGGCAGGTGGCCTCGGTGTCGCACGGGTGCCCGTCCGCCCTCTTCAGGGGCATCAACATTCTGAACACCACGCAGGAGGCCGGTCGATGAGCGCCCGTACGAACAAGCCGCACGAGATCGTCGAGCAGGCGCTCGCGCTGTCCCGGGCCGACGGCTGTGTCGTCATCGCGGACGAGTACTCCACGGCCAACCTGCGCTGGGCGGGCAACGCGCTCACCACGAACGGCGTGACCCGCGGCCGTACGCTCACCGTGATCGCGACCGTGGACGGCAAGGAGGGCACCGCCTCCGGTGTCGTGTCGCGCTCGGCGGTCACCGCTCAGGAGCTGGAGCCGCTGGTGCGGGCCGCCGAGACCGCGGCGCGCGGAGCGGGGCCCGCCGAGGACGCGCAGCCGCTGGTCGGCGAGGTGGCGCAGTCGCCGGACTTCACGGACGCGCCCGCCGAGACCTCCTCCGCGGTGTTCGCCGACTTCGCCCCGGCGCTCGGCGAGGCGTTCGCACGCGCGCGTGCGGGCGGCCGTGAGCTGTACGGCTTCGCCAACCACGAGCTGGTTTCGACGTACCTGGGCACGTCCACCGGGCTGCGCCTCAGGCACGACCAGCCCACCGGCACGCTGGAGGTGAACGCCAAGTCGCCCGACCGCACCCGCTCGGCGTGGGCGGGCCGCTCCACGCGGGACTTCAAGGACATCGACCCGGGTGCCCTCGACGCCGAGCTGGCGGTACGGCTCGGCTGGGCCGAGCGGCGCGTGGAGCTGCCCGCCGGCCGGTACGAGACGCTGCTGCCGCCCACGGCCGTCGCGGACCTGCTGATCTACCAGTTGTGGTCGGCGTCCGGCCGGGACGCGGCCGAGGGCCGGACGGTGTTCTCGAAGCCGGGCGGCGGCACGCGTGTCGGCGAGAGGCTCACCGAGCTGCCGCTGACCCTGCGCAGCGACCCGAACGAGCCGGGCCTTGAGTGCCCGCCCTTCGTGGTCGCCCACTCCTCCGGCGGGGACCAGTCCGTGTTCGACAACGGGCTGCCGACCCACACGACGGAGTGGATCGGCGAGGGTGTGCTCAAGCACCTCACGACCACCCGGCACAGCGCGGGTCTGACCGGGCTGCCGGTCGCCCCGGTCCTCGGGAACCTGATCCTGGACGGCGGGAACGACCGCTCCCTGGAGGACATGGTCGCGGGCACCGAGCGCGGGCTGCTGCTGACCTGTCTGTGGTACATCCGCGAGGTGGACCCGGCCACGCTGCTGCTCACCGGTCTGACCCGGGACGGCGTCTACCTCGTGGAGAACGGCGAGGTGACGGGGCAGGTGAACAACTTCCGGTTCAACGAGTCGCCGGTCGACCTGCTGCGGCGGGCCACGGAGGCGGGCCGTACGGAGAAGACGCTGCCGCGCGAGTGGAGCGACTGGTTCACCCGGGCCGCGATGCCGGCGCTGCGGATCCCTGATTTCAACATGAGCTCTGTCAGCCAGGGCGTATAACCTCGTAGGCGTTCGTGGTCGGGTGTCACCCGGCTGCCCGAAGATCATCAAGGAGACACGAGAACCGTGACGGACATCGTCGACGAGCTGAAGTGGCGTGGGCTCATCGCCCTCTCCACGGACGAGGACGCACTGCGCAAGGCGTTCGCGGACGGCCCCGTCACGTTCTATTGCGGCTTCGACCCGACCGCGCCCAGCCTGCACCTCGGCAACCTGGTGCAGATCCTCACGATGCGTCGCCTCCAGGAGGCCGGTAACCGGCCGCTGGCGCTGGTCGGCGGTGCCACGGGTCTCATCGGCGACCCGAAGCCGACGGCCGAGCGCACGCTGAACGCGCCGGAGACCGTGGCGGGCTGGGTGGACCGGCTGCGCGCCCAGATCGAGCCGCTGCTGCACTTCGACGGGCCGAACGCCGCTGTCATGGTCAACAACCTGGACTGGACCCAGGGCCTGTCGGCCATCGAGTTCCTGCGGGACATCGGCAAGCACTTCCGGGTCAACAAGATGATCGCCAAGGAGGCCGTCTCCCGGCGGCTGAACTCCGATGCGGGCATCAGCTACACCGAGTTCAGCTACCAGATCCTGCAGGGCATGGACTTCCTGCAGCTCTACCGGCGGTACGGCTGCGCCCTGCAGACGGGCGGCAGCGACCAGTGGGGCAACCTCACGTCGGGCACGGACCTCATCCACCGGGTCGAGCAGGACGCCGTGGTGCACGCGCTCGGTACGCCGCTGATCACCAAGGCGGACGGGACCAAGTTCGGCAAGACCGAGTCCGGCACGGTCTGGCTCGACCCCGAGATGACGACGCCGTACGCGTTCTACCAGTTCTGGGTGAACGCGGACGACCGTGACGTCTCGAAGTTCCTGCGCATCTTCAGCTTCAAGTCCCGGGAGGAGATCGAGGAGCTGGAGCGGCAGACACAGGAGCGGCCGCAGGCCCGGGCCGCGCAGCGTGCGCTCGCCGAGGAGCTGACGACGCTGGTGCACGGCGCGGACCAGACGGCCGCGGTGATCGCCGCGTCGCGCGCCCTGTTCGGGCAGGGCGAGCTGTCGGAGCTGGACGGCCGGACGCTGGCCGCGGCGCTCTCCGAGGTCCCGCACATCCAGGTCGCAGAGCTGGGTCCGGTGGTCGATCTGTTCGCCGAGGTCGGGCTCGTCGCCAGCAAGTCCGCCGCGCGGCGGACCGTGAAGGAGGGCGGGGCCTACGTGAACAACGCGAAGGTCGGCTCCGAGGACGCGGTGCCCTCGTCCGAGGATCTGCTGGACGGGCGGTGGCTGGTGCTGCGGCGGGGGAAGAAGAACCTGGCCGCGGTGGAGGTCGTTTCCGCTTAGCGCCGTGTGGGGCGGGGGGAACGCAGCCCCGCGCCCCATTCGGGGCGCCCCCGCTCAGCGAGATCTCACGCCCCGACCCTCTCCTGCTTCCGCTTGCCCAGCGTCGCCATGTACAGGGCGTCCACCGCTGCGACGATGATGATCGCCGCCACGAGCTGGAAGGCGTGCCGGGTCCAGTCGATGCCGCGGGTCTGCGCCACGCCGACGGCGCGGGCGACCGCGTTGCCCACGATGGCGCCGAGCATGCCACAGATGGTGGTCAGCCAGAGCGGGCTGTGCTGCTTGCCCGGGATGACCGCCTTGGCGATCAGGCCCAGCACGAATCCCACGATGATCGCCCACAACCAGCCCATGGCTGCCTCCTCGTACGGCTCGACGTGAGCATTACGGCAAGTGTGGGTCGGTGGTCCGTACGGCGCATGTCGGGTTCCCCCGTGCGCGGTACGGCCGGTGGCGTTGCCGCAGGCAGCGGGCGACCCGGTCTCGTGGGCTGCGCAGCCGCGGCGTAACGTAAAGGGTTGGGGCGAGCCGATGTGGGCGGATGGTGGAATGCGATGCGGAAACAGCACGGCGGCAACGTCCAGGTGTTCCGGATCACCGGAGCCCGGACGGGACTCGCCGAGGACGTACGGGGCCGGCAGCGCAGGTACGTCATCTCGATGACGATCCGCACGGTGTCGGTGATCCTCGCGGTCTCCCTGTGGAACGTCGAGCGGTACATCGCCGTCGTGGCGCTCGTCGCCGGGGCGCTGCTCCCCTATATCGCGGTGGTGATCGCGAACGCCGGCCGGGAGCGGCCGCCGTCCCTGCCCTCCACGTTCATCACCGCGCCGACGCGGCCGATGATCACGCCGCCGCGGGCGGAGGAGGCGCAGGCGGAATCCGTTCCGGAGGATGCGGCGGCTCGTCCGACGGCGGCGGGTGGTGAGCGGTCGGACCCGATGTGACCGTTGCGGATACGCCGGAAGCGGAATGCCGTCGCCCGTCAAGCTCAAGAAAAGCTCAGATGGATCGTGTAGTTCCAGTGCCGGGCGGCGGGGTAGCCGTGACATACTGCGTACGCGCTCCGCATCCCCCGTCGGAGCGACGGACCGACGCCGGGCAGCTCCCCCCGTGGCTGCTCGGCGTCGCCTTGTTCAGGCCCCTTCTGCACGACGAACCCGAGACGAACCCGTGAGTGACGAGACGCCGATCTGCTCCGCCAAGGGCTGCCGTGCCGCTGCAGTGTGGGTGCTGGCGTGGAACAACCCGAAGATCCACACGCCGGAGCGGCGCAAGACGTGGCTCGCGTGCGAGGAGCATCGCGAGCATCTTTCGCAGTTCCTCGGAGTGCGGGGTTTCCTGAAGGACGTCGTGAAGTTCGCCGACTGGCAGGATCCCGAGGACGCCTAGCCGCCGATCGCCGACATCGGTCGGTCCGGCTGGACGAACGACGGGTCGTCCAGGCCCGCTCCCGCCTTCTTCCCCCACATCGCCAGCTTCCAGATGCGGGCGACCTCCTCGTCGGGAGCGTCGCTGCGCAGCGCTGCGCGCAGGTCCGTCTCCTCCGTCGCGAAGAGACAGGTGCGTATCTGCCCGTCGGCCGTGAGGCGGGTGCGGTCGCAGGCCGCGCAGAAGGGGCGGGTGACCGAGGCGATGACGCCGACCCGGTGCGGGCCGCCGTTCACCAGCCAGCGCTCCGCCGGGGCCGAGCCGCGCTCGTCGGCGCCCTCGGGGGTGAGGTCGAAGCGGGTGCGCAGGGAGGCCAGGATGTCCCCGGCGGTGACCATGCCCTCGCGCTTCCATCCGTGCTGGGCGTCCAGTGGCATCTGCTCGATGAACCGAAGTTCGTAGTCGTGCTCCACGGCCCAGGCCAGCAGGTCGGGGGCCTCGTCGTCGTTCATGCCCGGCATCAGGACCGAGTTGACCTTGACGGGGGTCAGACCGGCCTCGCGGGCGGCCTCGAGGCCTTCGAGGACGTCCCTGTGGCGGTCGCGGCGGGTCAGGGTCTTGAAGACGGCGGGGCGGAGGGTGTCCAGGGAGACGTTGACCCGGTCCAGACCGGCCGCCTTCAGCGCGGTCGCGGTGCGCTTGAGGCCGATGCCGTTGGTGGTGAGGGACGTCTGCGGGCGGGGGGTGAGGGCCGCGACGCGCTCGACGATGCCGACCAGGCCGGGGCGCAGCAGGGGCTCGCCGCCGGTGAAGCGGACCTCCTCGATACCGAGCATGCGCACGGCGATGTCGACGAGGCGGACGATCTCGTCGTCGGTGAGCAGATCGGGCTTGGCCAGCCACTGCAGGCCCTCCTCGGGCATGCAGTACGTGCAGCGCAGATTGCAGCGGTCGGTCAGCGAGACCCTCAGGTCGGTGGCCACCCGGCCGTAGGTGTCGATGAGCACGTGGGCCCCCTCCCTAGATCCCGGATCACTCATTTTCCGTCACCTGCGAGCCTACGTGACACCACTGACAACGACAGCGGCCCGATCCGACGAGGTACGACACGGCCGCGTCGTAGGACCGTACAGCCCCCCACGACGCGGCCGTCGTACGAATCTCAGTGTGCTCCGGTGCCGGTCAGGGACCGCACCTCCAGTTCGGCGTACTTGCCGGCGTCCGGGACCTCCTTGGACAGCAGGGTGCCCACGACGCCGAGCAGGAACCCGACGGGGATGGAGATGATGCCGGGGTTCTCCAGCGGGAACCAGTGGAAGTCGACGCCGGGGAACATCGAGGCCGGGCTGCCGGAGACCACCGGGGAGAACAGCACCAGGCCGACCGCGGTGACCAGGCCGCCGTAGATCGACCACAGGGCGCCCGAGGTGGTGAACCGCTTCCAGAACAGGCTGTAGAGGATGGTCGGCAGGTTGGCGGAGGCGGCGACCGCGAAGGCGAGGGCGACCAGGCCGGCCACGTTCAGGTCGCGGGCCAGGGCGCCGAGGACGATCGAGACCGCGCCGATGCCGACGGTCGCCCAGCGGGCCGCGCCGACCTCCTGCCTCTCGGTGGCCTGCCCCCTCTTGATGACGTTGGCGTAGATGTCGTGGGCGAAGGAGGACGACGAGGCCAGGGTGAGGCCCGCGACGACAGCGAGGATCGTCGCGAAGGCGACGGCCGAGATGGTGGCGAGCAGGATCGCGCCCCAGTTGGAGTCGACGCCGCCGAGATGCAGCGCCAGCAGGGGTGCCGCGGTGTTGCCCGCCTTGTTGGAGGCGATGATCTCGTCCGGTTTGATCAGCGCGGCGGCGCCGAAGCCGAGGGCGAGGGTCATCAGGTAGAAGGCGCCGATCAGGCCGATCGCCCAGATGACCGACTTACGGGCGGCCTTTGCGGTCGGGACCGTGTAGAAGCGGATCAGGATGTGCGGCAGGCCGGCGGTGCCCAGGACCAGGGCGAGGCCGAGCGAGATGAAGTCCAGCTTGGTGGTGCCGGTGGCGCCGTACTTCAGACCGGGCTCCAGGAACGCCGAGCCCTTGCCGCTGTTGTCGGCGGCCTTGCCGAGCAGGTCGGAGACGTTGAAGTGGAACTTCAGCAGGACCAGGAAGGTCAGCAGCAGAGCGCCCGCGATCAGCAGCACCGCCTTGACCATCTGGACCCAGGTGGTGCCCTTCATGCCGCCGATGGTGACGTAGACGATCATCAGCAGGCCGACCAGGGCGACGATGCCGATCTTGCCGCCGTCGCTGGTGATGCCGAGCAGGAGCGAGACGAGGACACCCGCGCCCGCCATCTGGGCCAGCAGGTAGAAGATCGAGACCACGATGGTGGAGGTGCCGGCGGCCGTGCGGACCGGGCGCTGGCGCATGCGGTAGGCCAGCACGTCGCCCATGGTGTAGCGGCCGGAGTTGCGCAGGGGTTCGGCGACCAGGAGCAGGGCGACGAGCCAGGCGACGAGGAAGCCGATGGAGTACAGGAAGCCGTCGTAGCCGAACAGGGCGATGGCGCCGGCGATGCCGAGGAAGGACGCGGCGGACATGTAGTCGCCGGAGACGGCGAGTCCGTTCTGGAAGCCGGTGAACTGGCGTCCGCCGGCGTAGAAGTCGGCGGCGTTCTTCGTCTGGCGGCCGGCCCAGACGGTGATGACGAGGGTCGCGGCGACGAACACCGAGAACAGGGTGATGATCAGCGTCCGGTGGTCGCTCGCCTCGCCGGCGGCCAGCGTGATCGCGGGGCTCATGCGCCGCCCTCCATCCGGGACTTGATGGCCTCCGCCTTGGGGTCGAGCCGGGTGGCGGCGTGCCGTGCGTACCACCAGGCGATGAGGAAGGTGGTGAAGAACTGGGCGAGGCCCAGGACGAGGGCCACATTGACGTTGCCGGCCACCTTGGTGCCCATGAAGCCGCCCGCGTAGTTGGAGAGCAGCACGTACAGCAGGTACCAGGCGGTGAAGGCGACGGCCAGCGGGAAGACGAACGAGCGGTGGGCGCGGCGCAGTTCGCCGAACTCCGCGCTCTGCTGCACCTCGGCGAACTCCTCGGTGGAGGGAAGTGGGGCCCCCGGTGTGGCGGGGGGCGGTGTCTCGGTGGCCACGGGGTCTCCTCGCGTTGCGGAAGCAATGACGAACGGGGAGCTCGATCGTGCTGGCGCTCCCTGCCCAAGGTCCACGGCGCCACGCGAGGACCGGTTCAAGTCCTATGAGTTCTTTCGCAAGCGGTCTTGTCGAGGCATTGCCAAGTCATTGCCGAGCGGTGAGCCGTGGGGATAGCTTCTGCCTGCACCACTCGCCATGCACCTGCCCGGGCACCATCTGTGTCTCGGGCGGTTTCGTATCCGGATGATGTGGAGATCCCATGGTTCATCTGCGTTCCAGACGCCGGCTCGCGCTCGCCGTGCCCGTCGTGCTGTCGCTGACCGCCTCGCTCGGCTTCCTGCCGACGGCGGCCTCCGCGGCGCCCGCCGCGGCCAGGGCGGCGCGGGTGGCGGACGACGGACCGAACCTCGCGTACGTGGTCAACACCCGTACGGATCACGGCACGATCGAGTCCGTGCAGCGGGAGATCCTGCGCAACGGCGGCTCGGTCGTGGCCAGTTACGACAGGATCGGCGTGATCGTCGCCCACTCCGCGAAGGCGGACTTCGCCGCGCGGATGCGCGCGGTGCGCGGGGTGGACTCGGCGGGCGCCACGCGTACCGCGCCGCTGAGCGCTGCGGGGACGACCGACGAGGGCGCGGTGCAGGTCCTGTCGAAGGCGGAGGCCGCGAGGCTCACCCAGGCCGCGGCCCCGGGCGAGGAGCCGCTGGAGGCGGACCAGTGGGACCTGCGGGCGATCGGCGCCGACCGGGCCGCGCGGATCGACCCGGGCAGCAGCAGTGTGACCGTCGGTGTCATCGACACGGGCGTGGACGACACCCATCCGGACATCGCCCCGAACTTCTCCGCCTCCCAGTCGGCGAACTGCGTGAGCGGCAAGGCGGACACGACGTACGGCGCCTGGCGCCCGGCGGACGCCGCCCACTACCACGGCACCCATGTGGCCGGCGAGATAGCCGCGGCCCGCAACGGCATTGGCGTGGCCGGCGTGGCACCGGGCGTGAAGGTCGCGAGCATCACCGTGGCCCAGCCGGACTCCACGCAGCTGTTCTACCCGGAGAGCGTGGTCTGCGCCTTCGTGTTCGCCGCCGACCACGGCATCCAGGTCACCAACAACAGCTACTACGTTGATCCGTGGCTGTACAACTGCATGGACGATCCGGATCAACGGGCCATCGTCGACGCGGTCAACAGGGCCCAGCTGTATGCACAGAGCAAGGGCACGCTCAATGTGGCCTCCGCGGGCAACTCCAACGACGACCTGGACTCGCACGCGCTCGTGGACGCCTCCAGCCCCGACGACTCGACGTCGACGACCCGCACGGTCGATCCGCACGAGTGCTTCGACGTGCCGACCCAGCTGCCCGGTGTGGTGACGGTGAGCGCGGTGGGCGTGAAGGGCGCCAAGTCCTACTACTCCAGCTACGGCCGGGGCGTGATCGACGTGGCGGGGCCGGGCGGCGACAAGTACCAGATCCCGGACACGCCGTCGAAGAACGGCCGCATCCTGTCCACGCTGCCGAACGGCCAGTACGGCTTCCTCCAGGGCACCTCAATGGCCTCCCCGCACGTGGCCGCGGTGGCCGCGCTGCTGAAGTCCGCCCATCCGAACGCCACTCCGGCCCAGCTGCAGGCCCTGCTGAAGGCCGAGGCGGACAACCCGGGCTGCCCGAGCGAGCCCTACGACGGCAACGGTGACGGGGTCGTGGACGCGACCTGCGCCGGCGGCAAGCGCGTCAACGGCTTCTACGGCTTCGGCGTCGTCAACGCACTGCGCGCGGTCGAGTAGCCCGTACCACGAGTTGATTCGATCAATATTGATCGATCAATAATGCATAGTGTGGTCATGACTGCTGACATCGAGGTGGCATGGTCCGCACTGGGCGGCGACTCCGCCCTCGTCTCCCGGGTGACGACGGTCGGGCGCCCCGGCGCGCTTCCGGCGCGGCTTCCCGTGCGGGAGCTGGCGCGCACGTGCGTCGGGGTCTGTGCGCTGGCCGCCGCCGAACTGGCGGCCCGCCGGGCCGGACTCGCCGAGGTGCCCGCCGTCCGGGTCGACGACGGCGCCGTGGCGGCCGCCTTCCACAGTGAACGGCACCTGCTGGTCGACGGGCGGGCACCGGTCGTCTTCGCGCCGCTGTCGCGGTTCTGGCGGACGGCCGACGGCTGGGTGCGCACCCACGCCAACTACCCGCACCACCGGGCTCGGTTGCTCCACGCGCTGGGCCTGCCGGCGGACGCCACGCCGGAGGCGGTGGCCGGCCGGCTCGCCGAGCGGTCCGCGGTGGCGGTCGAGCAGGCGGTGTACGGCGCCGGCGGCCTCGCGGTGGCCCTGCGCACCCCGAAGGAGTGGGCGGCCACCGAGCAGGCCGCCGAGGTCGCTGCACGCCCGCTGGTCGAGCGCGAGCGCCTCGGCTCCACACACGCGCGCGTGCTCAGCCCGCTCGATCCCGCCGCCGCTCCCCTGCTGCCCGCCGCCGGGCTGCGCGTGCTGGACCTGACCCGGGTCCTCGCCGGCCCGGTCGCCACCCGCACCCTCGCCCTGCTCGGCGCGGACGTGCTCCGCGTGGACGCCCCCTGGCTGCCCGAACTCCCCGACCAGCACGCCGACACGGGTTTCGGGAAGCGGTCGGCGACGCTCGACCTCACCGCCGACCGCGCCGCCTTCGAGGAACTGCTGGCCGCGGCGGACGTCGTCGTCACCGGCTACCGGCCGGGCGCCCTCGACCGGTTCGGGCTCTCGCCGCAGGCACTGGCCGCGCGCCGGCCCGGACTGGTCGTGGCGCAGGTCTCGGCGTGGGGCGCGTACGGTCCCTGGGGCGGGCGGCGCGGCTTCGACAGCCTGGTGCAGGTCGCGACCGGCATCGCCGCGACCGAGGGCTCGGCCGGGGAGCCGGGTGCACTGCCCGCGCAGGCGCTGGACCACGGCACCGGCTATCTGCTGGCGGCGGCCGTCCTGCGGGCGCTGACCGAGCAGTCGTACGACGGGGGCGGCCGGTCGGTGCGGCTGGCGCTGGCCAGGACCGCGCACTGGCTGACCGGCGGGATCCGGCCGACCGCTGCCACGGGTGCGCCGTACGCGGGGCCGGACGCCTGGCTGGCCGAGACGGACAGCCCGCTCGGCCGGCTGCGGCACGCGCTGCCGCCGGTGTCCTTCGCGGGCGGCCCCGCCGACTGGGCGCGGCCTCCGCTGCCGTGGGGGTCGGACAGCGCCCGCTGGCGGTGAGTGCCGGCGGCCGGAGACACGTGAGTGCGGGGGCGGCCGGAAACGTATGTATGCGTGGAATTCCGTACTGCCAGTTGTTTTCCGGGACTTGCCCGGTTCTGCGGCGGCTGGCGAAGATCACGGGGTGGGCTTGACACGACCGACCGCCGAGGCGCCCGACGACCAGGGCTCGGCGCGGCGGTCCGGCACCGGCCGGGCCGTCGCGCTCCTGGTCCTGGTGGCGCTGGGCGCCCTGATCCCCCTGCTCGGGCCGTCGGCGGCGCTGCACGGCACCGGGGAGGCCGCCGCGCCGGGGGTCGGCGGCATCGGGCTGCTGCGCGCGGTGGTGTTCGCCGCTCTGAGCGTGCCCCTCGGTGAGCTGTTCGTGCACCGGCTCGCCCGGCGCCTGCCCGGCGTCCCGCCCGAACGGCCGTGCAGCTGGGCGCTGTTCGCGACCGCCGCCGGTTTCGTCGCCGCGCTGGCGCTCGCCTCGGTGGTGTCCGCCGGCAATCTGATCCCGCACCGCCTCGGCCAGATCGACGTCGGCGGCCTGTACGGCTCCCGCGACGGCAGGCTGGCCCTGCTGGAGGTCAACGCCTTTCTGCTGGCGGCCCTGTGCGCATTCCTGCGCCGTCCGGCGGCCCAGGTGTGGCCGCTGGCCGCGGTGGTGGTCGCGGAGGCGCTGCGCGCCCACCCGACGACCGAGCAGAGCCCGCTGGCCGGCTCGGGTCTGACACTGGTGCACCTGACGTGCGCGGCGCTGTGGACCGGCGGTCTGCTGCACGCCCTGCGGCTGCTGAGGCTGTGGCCCGCCGATCCGGCCGGTGCCGCGCTGCTCGGCCGCTACGCGCGCGTGGCGGCCGTCCTGCTCGCCGCCATCACCGCGACGGGCCTGTGCAGTTCGCTGCGCCGCATGCCGTCGGCCACGATCCTGGACCAGCTGACGACGACGGCGTACGGACGCACCCTGCTGGCCAAGGTGATCCTGGTCACCGTCGTCGCGCTGCTCGCCCTGTGGGCGCGGATCCGGCTGCGCCGCGCCGCCGACCCGCTGACCGCGTACCCGCCCGCGCGGGCCGAGCTGATCGCGCTGGGCGCGGTGGTCGCGGTCTCGGGTCTGCTCACGGCGCTGCCACTGCCGATCCGCTGGACCTAGCGGGTCACCGGTCGCACGTGACCAGGACCTTGAGGGCGGTGCGCTCGTCCATCGCCTTGTAGCCCGCGGGCACGCCCTCGATGTCGACGGTCATGTCGAACACCGGCGACGGGTCGATCGTGCCGTCCAGGACGTCGGGCAGCAGGTCGGGGATGTAGGCGCGGACCGGGGCGACGCCGCCGCGCAGAGCGATGTTCCGGTCGAACATGACGCCGAGGTCGAGGCCGGTGCCGCTGCCGTGCGGCACGCCCACGAAGCCGATCGCGCCACCGTCGCGGGTGATGTTGACGGCGGTCCGCATGGACTGCTCGGTGCCGACGGCCTCGACGACGGCGTGCGCGCCCTGGCCGCGGGTGAGCTCACGGACGGCCTCGACGGCCGCGTCGCCGCGCTCGGCGACGACGTCGGTGGCACCGAAGCGGCGCGCGATGTCGGTGCGGACCTCGTGCCGGCCGAGCGCGATGATCCGCTCGGCGCCCAGCCGCTTGGCGGCGAGGACCGCGCACAGGCCGACCGCGCCGTCGCCGACGACGGCGACCGTGGCGCCGGGGCGGGCGCCCGCGCCGAGGGCGGCGTGGTGGCCGGTGCCGAGGACGTCGGAGAGGGTCAGCAGGGCGGACAGCAGGTGGTCGTCGGCGGCCGCGTCCTTGGGGAGCTGGACGAGGGTGCCGTCGGCGAAGGGCACGCGCACGGCCTCGCCCTGGCCGCCGTCGTAGCCGACGGAGCCCCAGAAGCCGCCGTGCTCGCAGGACGTCGTCAGGCCCTCGCGGCAGTAGTCGCAGACGCCGTCGGACCACATGAACGGCGCGACCACCAGGTCACCGCGCCGGACGGTGCTCACCTCGGAGCCGGTCTCCTCGACGATCCCGAGGAACTCGTGCCCGATGCGCTGCCCCGGCTGCCGGGCCGCCTCGCCCCGGTAGGCCCACAGGTCGCTGCCGCAGATGCAGGCGCGCAGCACCCTTACCACGGCGTCGGTGGGCAGCTGCGCCACGGGCTCGGGGACGTCCTCCACGCGCATGTCGTACGGGGCGTGGATGGTGGTGGCGCGCATGGCGAGGGTCCTTCTCGTGCGGGTCGGTACCGGGTGCTCGGGGGGTGGTCGAGCGCAGCTCACGGTACGCCGTCGCCGGCCCGGCCCGCGCGCCCAGGGTCCCCGGCCACGTATCAGACCCCCACCGCGCCCAGCAGGCTGCCCGCCGCGTAGGTGACCCCCATCGCCAGCGCCCCGCCCACCACATTGCGCAGCACCGCGTGTTTCGGGTCGGCCGCGCCGAGCCTCGCGCTCATCCAGCCGGTGAGGACGAGCGCGGCCAGGACGGAGACGACGGTCACGCCCAGCCGCCAGCCGGCCGGGGGCAGGACGATGGCCAGCAGCGGCAGCAGCGCGCCCACCGTGAAGGCCAGGAAGCTCGCCCAGGCCGCGTGCCAGGGGTTGGTGAGGTCCTCCGGGTCGATACCGAGCTCCACGCGCGCGTGGGCCCTGAGCGCGTCCCGCGCGGTGAGCTGTTCGGCGGCCTCCCGGGCCACCTCGTGGGACAGCCCACGCTCCTCCAGCAGCGTGGTCAGCTCCTGCAGCTCGGCCTCCGGCTGCTCCCGCAGTTCCCGTTTCTCCACGGCCAGCGCGGCCACCTCGGAGTCGCGCTGGGTGGACACGGAGACGTACTCGCCGGCCGCCATGGACATCGACCCGGCGAGCAGGCCGGCCAGTCCGGCGGTGAGCAGGGCGGACCGGCTCTGGGTGGCGCCCGCCACGCCGACGACGATGCCCGCGGTGGAGACGATGCCGTCGTTCGCGCCGAGCACCGCGGCCCGCAGCCAGTTCAGCCGCGAGCCGAGCGCGGCCCCGTGGGCCTCTTCGTGGGTGGGTTCCGTCACAGCAGGGAGGATCGCACTCCCGGGGCTGCCGCCTCCACATCACCACACCCGCAGCGACGCCCCCCGGGCGAACACCGGACTGGTCGCGTCCGCCGGTGGCTGCGTCAGGGGCTCGGCCACCTCCGCCACCGTGGGCCCCACCTTCGCCGCGACGGGGTCGAGGTGGGCGAGGTCGAAGCCGTAGACGCGGGCCGCGTTGCCGCCGAGCATGGCCGCGACCTCCTCGCGCGGCACGCCCGCGTAGGCGCACCGCAGGGCCTCGCGGGTGTAGGGATGGGTGCCCTCGTCGTGTGGGTAGTCGCTGCCCCACATGATCTTGTCGACGCCGATGCGGTCGCGCAGCGGCACCTCGTGCGGGCGCATGAAGCTGGCGCCGACGAAGCAGTTGTCCTGCCAGACCCGGGAGGGCGGCGCGCCCATGCCCGCGGCGAGTCCGGTGCCGAACCTGGCCTCCGCCGTGTCGGCCCTCGTGGCCGCGGAGACCAGGCGGCCGTGGTAGTAGTCCAGCATGCCGAGCACCCCGGGGATCCAGCCGGAGCCCTGCTCGGTCAGGACCAGTTTCAGCTCGGGGTGCCTGCGGAAGGCGCCGCCGAAGACCAGGTGCCACAGGGCGCGGTGGGAGAACCAGGTCGTCTCCACCATGAACACCGCGCGGGCGGCCGGTTCCTCGCCGAGCGGCGGGGAGGCCGAACCGGCGTGGTGGTTGACCGGGACGCCGAGTTCCGCGCAGGTGGCCCAGATCGGGTCGTACGTCCGCGAGTACAGCTCGGGGAGCCCCGAGCCGGGCGGGGTGCCCGGCAGCATCAGGCCGCCCTTCAGGCCCGCGGAGGCGGCCCACCGGATCTCCTTGACGGCCTCCTCGACATCGCCCAGCAGGATCTGGAAGACACCCGCCCGGCGGCCCGGCGCGGCGGCGCAGAAGTCGGCGAGCCAGCGGTTGTGCGCGCGCAGGCCCGCCCAGCGGCGCTCGAAGTCCTCGGCGCCGGGCGGCGGGGCCATCAGGGAGCCCGACGGGAAGAACGGCGGGATGGTGTTCGGGAAGATCACCTCCGCCACGATCCCGTCCGCCTCCAGCTCCGCGAGGCGCCGCTCGGAGTTCCAGTTGCGGTCGGCGGAGTCGGCGAGCAAGTCCTCGTAGGGGTTCACGTACGTGGCGGCCCAGACGTCGAAGTCGTCGTGGTACCGCTTCTCCAGGTAGGGCCGGTAGTCGAGGAGGTCGGCGCCGGCGTGGCAGTCGGCGGAGATGACGGTGTACCGGTCGTCGCTCATGCGGACGCTCCCTCCGCAAAGAAGCCGGGCTCGGTGCCCAGCACCGGGAAGTCCCGGTCGGTCAGCCAGTGCCGGCCCGTTTCGCGCGAGCGCGCCCAGGACGCCTCGACGGCCGTCTGGTCGGCGGGCTGGCCGAGGTCGGCGGGGGTCGGCCCGATGCGGCGGGCCAGGGGCGTGAGCTTGTCGGCGTCGAAGCCGAAGACCTCGGCCGCGGCGAGGCCGAGCATGCGGCGGGTCTCGGTGACGGGGATGTCGTGGAAGGTACGGCGCAGCCACGCGCGCGTGTCGGGCCAGGTGCCCTCGGGGTGCGGGAAGTCGCTGCCCCACAGGATGTTGTCGACGCCGATCTCGTAGCGCTGGGCCAGCTCGCGCCGCTTGGTGTTGGTGGCGCAGACGAACACCTGCCGGTCCAGGTACTCGTGCGGCGGGCGCTTCAGCTCCTCGAACGGGGAGAGCTTCTTGCCGCCGTGCGCGCCGAGGTAGAGGCGGTCCATGAACCACAGCAGGTTCGGCAGCCACCAGCAGCCGGACTCGGCGACGCCGAAGCGCAAGGAGGGGTGGCGTTCGAAGACGCCGGACCAGAGCAGGAACCACAGCGGCCGGGCCGGCCACCAGGTCACCTCGCTCACATAGATGCCGAGGTGGTCGCCGTACTCCTGGCGCGGGGCTGCGCCGGAATGGGTGAGCACCGGCATGCGGCACTCGGCGGCGGCCGCCCACACGGGGTCGTAACGGCGGGCGTGGTAGGGCTCCTTGTGCGCCCACATGGCCGGGATCATCAGCGCGCCGAGGCCGGACTCCCGGGCCCGGTGGATCTCGGCGACGACCTGCTCGACGGGGGCCGTGACCGGCAGCAGGGCGACTCCGCAGTGCCGTTCAGGATGCTCGGAGACGAAGTCCGCGAGCCAGCGGTTGTGCGCCCGGGCACCCGCCATGCCCAGCTCCGGGTCGTGGTCGCCGCTCAGGCCGAGGCCCACGCCGAAGGGGGCGGCGGTGCGGCTGTCGACGGCGTCGGCGTCCGGGAACACCACCTCGGCGGCCACGCCGTCCCCGTCCAGCTCCTTCAGCCGTTGTGCGGTGTCCCAGCCGCCGCGCAGGCCTTCGGCGTTGTCGTGGAACCACCGGTCGGCGAAGGCCTCGTTGCGGATGCCGAGCCGGGTCATCTCCTCGCGGCGCCGGTCGCGACCCGCGAGGAACTCGTCGAAGTCCCGGTGGAAACGGGACTCCAGATAGGGCCGGTACTCCTCGGTGGGCAGCCCGGCGTGGCAGTCGGAGGAGATGATCAGGTACGGGTCGTCGTATGCGCTCACCAGGGCCTCCTCTCGGTTCAGTCCAGGACGAAGCTTTCGAGGTACGACGGGTTCGCCCGGTCCAGCATCGACCGGGCCCGGGCGCGGATCTGCGCGTCGCTGTGCTCGCTCTCCGGCAGCAGCCAGAAGCGGCCGGCGCGGATGCCGGCCACGACGAGGCCGGCGACGTCCTCGACCGGCGTGAAGCGGACCTCCTGGCCGGCCGCGCGCATCGCCGCCTCCCACTGGTCGAGGCTGCGGTACGGCGCCCTGCGCGGGCGCTGTTTGGCGTAGCGGGCGGGGCGGTTGCGGTGCGACTCCCACAGGCCGGTGCGCAGCATGTGCGGGCCGGGGAAGAGCACCGAGGCACCCACGCGTGCGTGCTCGGCCTTCAGGTGGGCGTACAGGGACTCGGTCAGGGTGACGACGGCCGCCTTGGTGACCGCGTACACGGAGGCGGTCGGGAGGGGCGCGATGCCGCCGTCGCCGGAGGATGTATTGACCACATGACCGGGTTGACCCGACTTGATCATCCTGGGGACGAAAGCCTGGACACCATGGAAGACGCCCCACACATTGACGGCGAAGGCCCACCGCCAGTCGTTCGGGTCGTGCTCCCACATCCGGCCCTCGGCGCCCGAGCCGACGCCCGCGTTGTTGCACAGGACGTGCACGGCGCCGTAGGTGTCGTACGCCGCGTCGGCCAGCTCCATGACCTGGGCGCGTTCGCCGACGTCGACCACGCGCGCGTGCACGTCGGCGCCCTCGGCCCGCAGCCCGGCCGCGGCCTTGTCCAGTGCGGCCCCCTCCACGTCGGCGAGGACGACCTTCAGGCCCTCGGCGGCGAACCGCCGGGCCATCGCGAGCCCGATGCCGCTCGCGGCGCCGGTGACGACCGCGACCTGTCCGGCGTGGAGGTCCATCACGCACTCCCCTCGGGCGAGGCGAGCTCCGGTGGCCCGTCGAGGATCTGCAGCGGATCGTCGTAGCGCTGGTGGACGTACGGCAACAGGGCCTGGGCGTCGACGCGTTCGACGACCCGGCCGCTCTGGTCGCTCGTCTTCTCGCCGACGGTGATCTCGCACAGGCGCTGCACGGGAAGGTCGGCCACGGGGTCGTACGCCGACTCGCGCAGGACGACCTCCCCGATGACCCGCTCCAGCCGGCGCACCCGCTCGTGGCGGACGCAGTGGACCAGCACCGGGTCGAGGTCGAAGCCGGAACCGTCCACGGCGGGCAGGAACTTGAAGTAGAAGTCGGTCTTGCGGCTCGGTTCCGGCAGCGGCAGCCCGGTGCCGACCGTGCCGCGCACCTCGACGAACGCGATGCCGTGCCGGCTCAGCGCCGCGCGCACGTCGGCGCCGTCGCGCTCGACGGTCACCTCGCCCAGCTTCTTGGGCTCGCCGAAGACCTCGCGCCCGCCGGTGAGGGCGCGCTCGTGGGTCATCGGCATGACCAGCGGGTACCAGCCCTCGACCGTGCCATGGGCGGCGGCGACCGCGACCGAGCCCGCGCCGAGCGGATACCCGGGCAGGTCGACCTTGCTGATGTTCACTCGGACGAGCGGGCTGCCGGTGGGTTTCAGGGGTGGCGGCAGGACCGCGGCGACCGCGTCCGGGGCGGTCTCCCAGACGGCCACCACCCCGGTGGACCAGATGTCGGGAAGCCGCGCGCTCGCGGTGCGCGTCGCGGCGATCTCCCGCTCGGTCCGTGCGCCGTACCGTACGCGTGCGTGTGCCATACGCCGTACCGCCCCTTCTTCTGACGGGCCGTCATCTGTAACACAGTTACAGCAGACTCGGTGAGGGGTAAAGGCACCGGGGCGGACGGGAGTTGGGGGATCATGCCGAGCGGGTCGAGAAGTGCGCTCAGCCGTCAGACGGTGCTGGACGCGGCCGCGGGACTGGTGAAGCGGCACGGTCCGGACGCGCTCACCATGCGGGGGCTGGCAGCGGAGCTGGGCACCGCCGTGACGTCGATCTACTGGCACGTCGGGGGCCGGGAGGCGCTGCTCGACGCGCTCGTGGAGCGGACCGTGGCCGAGCTCGGCGAGATCCGGCCGTCCGGGCGCACGCCCGAGCAGCGGGTGGTCTCCGTGGCGCGCGCCCTGCGCCGGCAGTTGCGCGACCATCCGCATCTGGTGGCCCTGGTGCACGAGCGGGGGCTGACCGAGCGGATGTTCCTGCCGGCGCAGCGGGTCCTGGTGCGCGAGGCGCACGCGGCCGGTCTGCGCGGCGCCCGGGCCGCCGAGTTCGTCCGGGCGGTGCAGTTCCAGGTCGTCGGCCATGTGCTGGTCGAGCGCAACCGCGAGCGGGCCCCCGTGCAGTGCCCCGGCGAGGAGGAGCTGTGGAGCGCGGAGGCCGCCGGGGGCGACGCCGCGCTGGCGCGTGCGCTGGCCCGGCCGGTGGACACCGACCGGCTGTTCGTGACGGCCGTCCGGGCGCTGGTGCGGTCGCTTCTGGCCGACCACTTGCCCACCCACTCGCCCGACTCGGCACGCACGCGTGTACGGCGGCCGAGCGGCTGAGCGGCAAGCCGGCGAAGCCTCCGGCACCTGCCGGACCGCGCTGTCAGTCGCGGCCCGTATCCTCAGTGACCATGCTCGAAGACCGTGCGACCGCAGTGTCCTCCCCCACCCAGTGGCCGGCCGCGTATCCGAAGGGATACGCGGTCGTTGACGTGGAGACCACCGGCCTTGCCCGGGACGACCGGATCATCTCGGCGGCCGTGTACCGGCTGGACGAGCGCGGCGAGGTCGAGGACCACTGGTACACGCTGGTCAACCCGGAGCGCGATCCGGGGCCGGTGTGGATACACGGTCTGACGAGCGAGGTGCTCGAAGGGGCGCCGCTCTTCACGGACATCGCCGAGGAGTTCGCGGACCGGCTGGACGGCCGGGTGCTGGTCGCGCACAACGCCGTCTTCGACTGGCAGATGATCGCGCGGGAGTACGCGCGCGCAGAGCGCGAGGCGCCGGTGCGTCAGCGGCTGTGCACCATCGCGCTGTCGAAGGAGCTGGGGCTGCCGCTGCCCAACTTCAAGCTGGAGTCGCTGGCGGCGCACTACGGCGTCGTACAGCAGCGGGCGCACCACGCGCTGGACGACGCGCGCGTGCTGGCGGAGGCGTTCCGGCCGAGCCTGCGGGCCGCGGCGGCGGGCGGCGTACGGCTGCCGCTGCTGGAGTGCCGGCCGCTGACGGAGTGGTCCGACCGCCCGGTGCCGCGGCAGTCGTCGGGCGGGTACGGGGGCTACGGCGGCTACCGGACGACCAGTTGGCGACCCTCCCGCAAAAGGCCCGCATGCCCGTACCCCAACCCGGGTCGCTACGAAGACGGCAAACGCCTCAAACAGGGCATGCGGGTGGCGTTCTCCGGGGACACCTCCGTCGAGCGCGAGCTACTGGAGGACCGGGCCACCGAGGCCGGTCTGCACGTGGCGTCCAGCATCTCCCGGCTGACCAGCCTGCTGGTGACCAACGACCCCGACGCGGGCACGTCCAAGGTGGTCAAGGCGCGGCAGTTCGGCACGCCGATCGTGGACGAGGCCGCGTTCGGGCAGCTGCTGCGGGACGTCGAGCCCGCCGACGGATAGCGGCACGGAAGACCGACTCCGAACCGGAAGGAAATCGTACGAACGGGTGGTTGCCGGACGACTCACCCAGCGACCGCTCGCCGTGCGCCGGTGGCGGGCTCACCCTGTGGCGCATGGCGAAATGCGAAGTTTGCGGCAATGACTACGGAATGACCTTCGAGGTCCACGCACAGGGGGCGGTGCACGTCTTCGACTGCTTCTCCTGTGCGATCCACCGGATGGCCCCCATCTGCGAGCACTGCCGGGTGCAGATCATCGGCCAGGGCGTGGAGGCCGACGGCCGGTTCTACTGCGGGGCCCACTGCGCCCGCGCCGAGGGGAAGGTGGGAATTGTCGACCGGGTGTGACCCGGTACCCGCCTGAATGCACCCCACGGCCCGGATGTACCGTCGTGGGGTGCACCGCTACCGCTTCCTGTTGTCCCGCCAGTGGGTGATCCTCAGCATCGTCGCGATCGCACTGATCCCGACGATGATCAGGCTGGGCTTCTGGCAGAAGCACCGGTACGAGGAGCGCACCGCGCGCAACGACCTGGTCTCCTCGGCGCTGCACGCCAAGCCGGTCCCGGTCGAGCGGCTGACCTCTCCCCGGCACACGGTGACCCGCACCGAGAAGTACCGCACGGTCACCGCGACCGGCACCTTCGACACCGCCAGGGAGGTCGTGGTCCGGCGCCGGACCAATTCCGACGGCGAGGTCGGCTTCCATGTGCTCACCCCGCTCGTCCTCACGGACGGCAGGGTCCTCCTCGTCAACCGTGGCTGGATCCCGGCGGACGGCGTCCAGACCGCCTTCCCGAAGATCCCCGCCCCGCCGTCCGGCCGCACCACCATCACGGGGCGGCTGATGGCCGACGAGACGACCGCGGCGAGCGGAATCAAGAACGTCAAGGGCCTGCCCGACCGGCAGCTCATGCTGATCAACAGCACGGAGGAGGCGCACCGGCTCGGCGCGCAGGTGCTCGGCGGCTATGTCGAGCAGACGGCGCCCACGCCCAAGGGCGGCCCGGAGCAGATCTCCGACCCCGGCAGCGAGGACGCCCCGCTGAACTACGCGTACATGATCCAGTGGTGGCTGTTCGCCGCGGGCGTCCCGGTCGGCTGGTGGTTCCTGGTCCGCCGGGAGATCCGCGACCGGGAGGAGGCCACGGCGGCTGTGCAGCCGGAGGAGAGCGCACCGGCCACGGTCTGACCGGGCACCAGGGGAAGCGTCACGGGAAGCATCGCGCGGGTTACGTCACTCCCCCGGCGCACCACCTGATTGGCCCTCTGGCCCGCCGGGAAACCGGATCCCGTGAACCCGCGCATCGAGGACTACGCACTCATCGGTGACGAGCAGACCGCGGCGCTGGTCGGCAAGAACGGCTCGATCGACTGGCTGTGCCTGCCCCGCTTCGACTCCGGCGCCTGCTTCGCCCGGCTGCTGGGCGACGAGGACCACGGCTACTGGCGGATCGCCCCGAAGGGAGCGGACACCTGCTCGCGCCGCGCCTACCGGCCCGACACCCTCGTCCTCGACACCGAGTGGGAGACCCCGGACGGCACGGTCCGGGTCACCGACCTGATGCCGCAGCGCGACCGCGCCCCCGACGTCGTACGCATCGTCGAAGGCGTCAGCGGCCGGGTCACCGTCCGCAGCACCCTCCGGCTGCGCTTCGACTACGGCTCGATCATGCCGTGGATGCGCCGCGCGGACGGGCACCGGGTGGCCGTCGCGGGCCCGGACTCGGTCTGGCTGCGCTCCGAGCCGTCCGTGCACACCTGGGGCGAGGACTTCGGCACCCACTCCGAGTTCACCGTCGCCGAGGGCGAGCGGGTCGCGTTCGTGCTCACCTGGCATCCCTCGCACGAGGAGCGCCCGCCGCTCAACGACCCCTTCGAGGGCCTGGAGTGCAGCGTCGCCGACTGGCAGGGCTGGAGTCGGCAGTGCCGTTACCGGGGGCCCCACCGGGACCTGGTCGTCCGCTCCCTGATCACCCTCAAGGCCCTCACCTACAACCCGACCGGCGGGATCGTCGCCGCGGCGACCACCTCGCTGCCGGAGAAGCCGGGCGGGGTGCGCAACTGGGACTACCGGTACTGCTGGCTGCGCGACTCCACCCTCACCCTCGGCGCGCTGCTCAACGCCGGCTACCACGACGAGGCCTCGGCCTGGCGCGACTGGCTGCTGCGCGCGGTCGCGGGCGACCCGGCCGACCTGCAGATCATGTACGGCGTCGCGGGCGAGCGGCGGCTGCCGGAGATGGAGCTGTCCTGGCTGCCCGGCTTCGCCGAGTCCGCCCCCGTACGCATCGGCAACGGCGCGGTCGAGCAGCTCCAGCTCGACGTGTACGGCGAGGTGATGGACTCGCTCGCCCTGGCCCGCAACTCGGGTCTGTCCCCGCGGCCCCACATGTGGGCGATGCAGCGCGCCCTCATGCAGTTCCTGGAGTCGGCGTGGCGGCAGCCGGACGAGGGCGTGTGGGAGGTGCGCGGCGGCCGGCAGCAGTTCGTGCACTCCAAGGTGATGGTGTGGGTGGCCGCCGACCGGGCCGTGAAGACCCTGGAGCAGTACAAGGACCTCAAGGGCGACCTGGAGGGCTGGCGCAGATTCCGCGACGAGGTCCACCAGGAGGTGTGCGAGAAGGGCTACGACCACGAGCGCAACACCTTCACCCAGTACTACGGCTCCCACGAACTCGACGCGTCGCTGCTGCTCATCCCGCGCGTCGGCTTCCTGCCGCCCGACGACCCCCGGGTGGTCGGCACGGTCGACGCGATCCGTCACACCCTCGGGCACGGTGGCTTCCTGCGCCGCTACGACACCGAGGACTCGGTGATCGACGGGCTGCCGGGCGGCGAGGGCGCCTTCCTGGCCTGCTCGTTCTGGCTGGCCGACGCCCTGCATCTGACCGGCCGGAAGGACGAGGCGCGGGAGCTGTTCGGCCGGCTGGTGGGCCTGGTCAACGACGTGGGGCTGCTGGCCGAGGAGTACGACCCGGTCGACGGCCGCCATCTGGGCAACTTCCCGCAGGCCTTCAGCCACATCGCGCTGGTGAACACCGCCCTCACACTGTTCGGGGACGACCGGGCAGGATAGGGGCCATGGATCTTGGACTGAAGGACCGGGTGTACGTCGTCACCGGGGCGACCCGCGGGCTGGGCAACGCCGCCGCGCGGGAACTCGTCGCGGACGGGGCGAAGGTCGTGATCAGCGGCCGGGACGAGAAGCGGGTGGCCGACGCCGCCGCCGAACTGGGCCCGAACGCGGTGGGCGTGGGCGTGGACAACGCCGACCCCGAGGCACCGGAGCGGCTGATCGCGGCCGCGCGTGAGCACTTCGGCGGCTTCCACGGCGTCCTGGTGAGCGTGGGCGGGCCGGCGCCGGGGTTCGTCGCGGACAACACCGACGACCAGTGGCGCGCCGCGTTCGAGTCGGTGTTCCTCGGTGCGGTCCGGCTCGCTCGCGCGGCGGCGGCCGAGCTGGAGCCGGGCGGCGTCATCGGATTCGTGCTGTCCGCGTCGGTGCACGAGCCGATTCCGGGGCTGACCATCTCCAACGGGCTGCGGCCCGGGCTCGCCGGGTTCGCCAAGTCCCTCGCGGACGAGCTGGGGCCGCGCGGGATCCGGGTGCTGGGGCTGCTGCCGTCGCGCATCGACACCGACCGCGTGCGCGAGCTGGACGCGTTGTCGGCGGATCCCGAGGCCACCCGGACCGCGAACGAGGCCCGGATTCCGTTGCGGAGGTATGGGACTCCGGCGGAGTTCGGGAAGGTGGCGGCGTTTCTGCTGTCTCCGGCCGCGTCGTATCTGAGTGGTGTCATGTTGCCCGTGGACGGGGGCATGCGGCACGGGTTCTGAACAACATCGCCGTTCGCGGTCAAGTGACCCTTTCCGCGCGGTGCTTGACCGACCCGAGCCGCACTTCCGCCGGAAGCGTAGGCAAGCGGGCCGACTGACGGGCGCGGGTCAGGGCCTTGGCGGTGAACTCGTTCAGGGCCGTTGCCGGGTCCACGTGCGGCTCCAGTTGGAGCCACACCCTTGCCGCGGGTGCCGTACGGCGGCCCCGCAGCAGGATCTCCGCGTGCGCCACGCCCTCCTGCTGTACGACGTCCTGGGCGAGGGCCGACTCCAGGGCCCTGGCGCGCAGGAGGGCGGACTCGTCGTCGCCGGTGTCGATCAGGATCTCGGTCAGCCGGCGGCGGCGCAGGACCGTCGTGAGCCACCACAGGGCGAGCAGGACGACGAGGGCCAGGGCGGCGAGGACCGCCGGCCACCACCAGCCGGCGGCCCGCCAGTGGGTGCGCTCGGCCCGCGTGAGCAGGACGTCGTGCGGGCCGGTGTGGATCCACCAGGAGGGCGGCGGCGCCCCCAGGCCGACGGCCAGCACCGCGCCGCCGAGCGCGAGCAGAAGCAGGCCGACGAGGGCCAGCAGGACGCGGTTGAGGCCGCCGGCGCGCATCGCCGTCACCCCTTCCGTCCGGGCCGGGCCACCCGCAAGGACAGTGTGGGCGGCCGGGCCAGGCCGAGGCCCTGGATCGCGTCCGTGAGCACGGTGTCCAGGTCGGCGCGTACCTCGTCGAGATCACGGAAGTGCGAGACGGCACGGACGTCGGCCTTCGTGCGGCGCATCCGCACCCGGACCGACCGGACGCCGGAGATGTCCATGGCCCGGTCGCGGAGCAGGAGCGCCGCAGCGTCGCGCCGGAGTGCGGCGCGGACATCGGGGTGCGGGCGCCGCATGGACAGCAGCCCGCGCAGGCCGGGTGTGACCGCGAGGACGATCAGCCACAGGCCGAGTGCGACGGCGACGGCCGCGCCGGTCAGCACCCAGATGTCGTCCAGGGACCGTTCGGCCAGTTGCCGGGCGAGTGCGCGGCGCCAGTGCATCGCGGGGTGGTGGGCGCGCACGGCGGCGATGTCGTACAACAGCAGGCCCGCGCCGGCCAGCAGCAGGAGCGCGACGACGGCGGCCGGAACGCGGCGCGGGGACCAGAAGCGGCCGCTGCCCTCGGCGGGTGCGGGCGGGGTGGTGCCGGGGTCCTTGTCGAGGGTCGGTGCAGTCGACTGGGGTTCGCTCATCACGCCCTCCCGTGCGGTGCCGGGTGCAGCCGTTCGACCTGGACGGCGACCTCGGGCACCGCCATGTCCACCAACGCGCCTACCCGCTCGGCGACATGACGACGCACGGCGGCGCAGTGGGCGCCGATGTCGCAGGGGTAGCCGAGTTCGAGATACAGGCTCACGCGGGCTGTCTCCTGGTGGACGACGACCGTGGCGTGCGGGGCGGCCGCGTCGGCGGGCAGCGGGGGCAGCGCCTCACGGGCGGCCTGCGCAGCGATCTTCGCCACGACCCGGTCGGCGATCCGGGTGGCGCCGCGCTCGCCCGGAGGCACGAGGGCCGACGGCGGGCGCACCGCGCCGGACTCGGCACTCACCGTCGGTCACCGCCGCCGTTCGCGCCGGCCGTCGCGGGTGCGGAAGAAGTCACCCAGTTCCAGGTCGCCCTCGGCGAACCGGCCGACGACGAACCCGAGCGCACCCAGCGCCGCCACCAGCAGAAAGGCACCGAAGCCGCCGAAGTACCCGGCGAAGCCCAGCGCCATTCCGGCGATCATGCCGACTACGGCCATGCTCATGCCTCGCTCCTCAGCTCGTCGGGAGTGCGGTGTCGGGTCGCCGGGGCCTCACTGGATCCGGGGCGGCTCGGGCTCCTCGTCCTCTTCCTCGGGCAACTTGACATCGCTGACGGCGATGTTGACCTCGACCACCTCAAGTCCGGTCATGCGTTCCACGGCGCCAATCACATTCTCCCGCACGGCGCGGGCGACATCGGCGATCGAGACGCCGTAGTCCACGACGATCTCCAGGTCCAGCGCCGTCTGCACCTCACCGACCTCGGCCTTCACGCCCCGGGTGACCGACCTGGAGCCGCCGGGCACCCGGTCGCGCACGGCGCCCAGGGTGCGGGCCAGGCCGCTGCCCAGGGCGTGCACGCCGACCACGTCCCGGGCGGCCAGAGCGGCGATCTTCTCCACGACGCCGTCGGCGATGGTCGTCCGTCCGCGGGCCGCGGGATCACCACCGCCGCGCCTGGTCGTCTTGCGGGTCGAGACCTGCGGCTCGTGTTCGCCCTCGGGGGTCGTCGTCATGTCGGTCATCGCGGTACGTCCCTTTCGGTCGTCCCCTTCGATCGTCCTCCGCCCACCGTAAGCAAGGTTCCCCGACCGCGCCCCGGTGATACGGCAGGCTGGAGGAATGACGGCTGACCGGTGGACACAGGTGGTCCGGCGCCAGGTCCGGCTGGGACGGCTGCTGCCGCTCGGCGGGCCGCGCGACGGCGTGTGGATCGCGGAGGGCGCAGCCGCGGCGGTACTGGAACGCGCGGCGGCGGAGGGGATGCCCGGGGTGCGGCTCGGCACCCTGCGGCTCGCGCTCGCCGATCCGGAGGCGGTCCACGAGCCCGTCGTACCGGCGCCGCCGAGTGCGCTGCCACCGGGCCCGCTGCGGCTGACGGCGGACTTCGCCGCGACGGCCACCGAGCCGCTGCCGGCCGTCGCGTCCGAGCTACGGCTGACACTGGCGACGGCCGCGGTGGAGCGGCTCGGGCTCGCGGTGACGGAGGTGGACCTGCGGGTCACCGACCTGCTCGCGGCGGCGGAGCCGCCCGCGGAGGTGCGTGCACCGCGGCCGGTGCCCGCGCGGGAGCCCTCGGACCCGGACGAGATCCGGGTGGCCGCGGCCGCGCTGTCCGTCCCCGGTGTGACCGGGCTGACGGGTTCCCTCGGCGGTGTGGGCCGGGCGGTGCACCTGGAGGAGCGCATGGCCGGTACGGCGCTACCGCACCGGCACGCGCGCGTGGAGCTGACGACGAGCACCGACCGCCGGGCCATCGACGTGGCTCGGCAGGTCCGCACGGCCGTGAGGGATGCGCTGGAGGACCGGCCGACGGTGGCCGTGCTGGTGACGGCGGTCGGCTGAGCGGCCCGCTCGCGCAGGGTGCCTCACCGGCGCAGGCTCATTCCCCGAGGCCGGCCAGCTCCCGAAGTCGCCGTGCCTGGGCGGCACGCTCGGCCGCCCGCTGCGCCTCGTAGTCGCGTCCCAGCGCCCCGCGCAGCAACGCCTTGGTCTCCACGACGGCGTCCCGCGGCGCAGCCAGCAGCGCGGCCGCCAAGTCCTGCACCGCCGCATCGAGTTCGGCTGCCGGCACGGCGACGTTGGCCAGCCCGGACGCCACCGACTCCGCGGCGCCGACGAACCGTCCGGTCGCGCAGATCTCGAGCGCGCGGGCGTAGCCGACCAGACCGACCAGCGGGTGCGTGCCGGTCAGGTCGGGGACCAGGCCGAGGCTGGTCTCGCGCATGGCGAACTGCACGTCGTCCGCGACGACCCGCAGATCGCACGCGAGCGCGAGCTGGAAGCCGGCCCCGATGGCATGTCCTTGGACAGCGGCGATGGACACGATGTCGTTCCGCCGCCACCAGGTGAAAGCCTCCTGGAACTCGGCGATGCTCTCGTCGAGCCCGGCGTCGTCACGGCGCGCGAGTTCGATGAAGGTCGCCTCGCCCGGGATCCCCTCCGGGGTGAACATCTGCCGGTCCAGCCCGGCGGAGAAGGACCTGCCCTCGCCGCGCAGCACCACGACACGGACGGAGCCCGGCAGCAGCCGGCCGGCCTCGGTGAGCGCGCGCCACAGAGCGGGGCTCTGCGCATTGCGCTTGGCCGGGTTGGTCAGCGTCACCGTGGCGAGCGCGTCGTCAACGGTGAGCCGTACGCCGTCCTTGTCGAGTACAGGAGCGAGGTCCTGGTCGGGCGAAGCCATGGGGCGCCTCCGATGGGTGCGGTCATCCGGGCATGCCTACGGCATGCTCAAGTGACTGCACAGTAACCACCCGGCTGAGCTGGGGGTCCCCCCGGGCCCCATAAGAGCCCAGGGGGGAGGCCGACCGGGTGGCCCACCATCGAAGCCGATGGCCGCCCGGCGTCAGGTCGATGCGGCCTTCTTGCCCCGGGTCGCTCCGCCACGCCCACGAAGCGTGACGCCCGACTCACTGAGCATCCGGTGTACGAAGCCATACGAGCGGCCGGTCTCCTCGGCCAGCGCCCGGATGCTCGCACCGGAGTCGTACTTCTTCTTCAGGTCTGCCGCGAGCTTGTCGCGCGCGGCGCCGGTCACCCGGCTGCCCTTCTTCAGAGTCTCGGCCACCCGTGCCTCCTCATGGGAAGTGCGCTCTGGTCCCCTCATGATCACCCCTCTTGGGCCTGATGGCCACCCATTCGGCAAGGTCCGTGAGACATCGTTGTGACGACAGGAGTCGATCCCCACAAGCGGAATCAAGGATTCCGTGGGGTGGTGTCGAGGGGGCCGAACGGGTGGATTCGCGAAGTGCCAGGTCAGGGACGCGCGGCGGCCGATCCCTTGGTACGCAAGGGATCGGCCGGGAATTCCGTGTACGACACACCTCGATACGAGGAGATCTCACACAGATGATGGATCACGGATGAGCCGAATGATCCATACGCAGTGGATCACGCCAGGGCGACGAGATCCGCGTAGTCGGAGCCCCACAGATCCTCGACACCGTCGGGCAGCAGGATGATCCGCTCCGGCTGGAGCGCCTCGACGGCGCCCTCGTCGTGGGTGACGAGGACGACCGCGCCCTTGTAGGTGCGCAGGGCGCCGAGGATCTCCTCGCGGCTCGCGGGGTCGAGGTTGTTGGTCGGCTCGTCGAGGAGCAGCACGTTCGCCGCGGAGACGACCAGGGTGGCCAGGGCGAGCCGGGTCTTCTCGCCGCCCGAGAGCACGCCGGCCGGCTTGTCCACGTCGTCGCCGGAGAAGAGGAACGAGCCCAGCACCTTGCGGACCTCTACGAGGTCCATGTCGGGGGCGGCCGAGCGCATGTTCTCCAGGACCGTGCGGTCGGCGTCCAGGGTCTCGTGCTCCTGGGCGTAGTAGCCGAGCTTGAGGCCGTGGCCGGGGACGACCTCACCGGTGTCGGGCTTCTCGACGCCGGCGAGCAGGCGCAGCAGCGTGGTCTTGCCCGCGCCGTTGAGGCCGAGGATGACGACCCGCGAGCCCTTGTCGATGGCGAGGTCTACGTCGGTGAAGATCTCCAGCGAGCCGTACGACTTCGACAGGCCCTCCGCCATCAGCGGGGTCTTGCCGCAGGGCGCGGGCTCCGGGAAGCGGAGCTTGGCGACCTTGTCGGACATCCGGACATCTTCGAGGCCGGAGAGCAGCTTCTCGGCCCGGCGGGCCATGTTCTGCGCGGCGACCGTCTTGGTGGCCTTGGCGCGCATCTTGTCGGCCTGGGCGTTGAGGGCGGCGGCCTTCTTCTCGGCGTTGGCCCGCTCCCGCCTGCGGCGCTTCTCGTCGGCCTCGCGCTGCTGCTGGTAGAGCTTCCAGCCCATGTTGTAGATGTCGATCGTGGACCGGTTGGCGTCCAGGTAGAACACCTTGTTGACCACGGTGTCGACCAGATCGACGTCGTGGGAGATCACGATGAAGCCGCCGCGGTAGGTCTTCAGGTAGTCCCGCAGCCAGATGATCGAGTCCGCGTCGAGGTGGTTGGTCGGCTCGTCGAGGAGCAGGGTGTCCGCGTCCGAGAAGAGGATGCGGGCCAGCTCGATACGGCGGCGCTGACCGCCGGAGAGGGTGTGCAGCGGCTGGCCGAGGACGCGGTCGGGCAGGTTCAGCGCGGCGGCGATGGTGGCGGCCTCGGCCTCGGCGGCGTACCCGCCCTTGGTGAGGAACTCGGTCTCCTGGCGCTCGTACTGCTTGAGGGCCTTCTCGCGGGTGGCGCCCTTGCCGGTGGCGATGCGCTCCTCGTTCTCGCGCATCTTGCGGATCAGTACATCGAGGCCGCGCGCGGACAGGACGCGGTCGCGGGCGAGGACGTCCAGGTCGCCGGTGCGGGGGTCCTGCGGGAGGTAGCCGACCTCGCCGGAGCGGGTGATCTGGCCGGCGGCCGGGATGCCCTCGCCCGCGAGGCACTTGGTGAGGGTGGTCTTGCCGGCGCCGTTGCGGCCGACGAGGCCGATGCGGTCGCCCTTGGCGACACGGAAGGTGGCGTTCTCGATGAGGACGCGCGCACCGGCGCGCAGCTCGATACCGGAGGCGGAGATCAAGGACAGACTCCAGGGCGTACAGGGGTTGGCGGGTGGGCGGCTGAGGACGTTCCCGCCGTCTAATGCGCGAGGAGAATGGCCATGGGAGAAAGTCTAACGGGGCCATGCAAGCGGTTTTTCTACGTCCGCGCGTTCGGTCCGCGCTGCGGAGATCGTCGCGGAAGATCGTTGCCGAGCGGTGTGCTGACCGGGACGATCCGCCCGAGGCCGTTTGGGAGCGGGCGCAGCTCTCGCCGGCGGGCAGGCCGACGGCGAGGAGGCCATCGCCGAGGATCCGCAGAACGCGTGCGGGTACGCCACTCCCCGCCGGGCAGGCTCGGCGGACCGCCCGCAGTGCGTCGGCGGTGGGGCCGGGCCGACGGCAGAGGGCCGAGGGGCACGTTTCGCTGAGGCGTTGTCAGTGGTGGCTGCAAGACTGAACGAGACGCCACAGAACCGACGCACGAAGGAGTGATCGGCATGGCAGGCACCGGCGGCGGACGGCCGAGCCTCTACCCCACGCTGCTGTACGGGGACGCGAAGGCGGCGATGAGACAGCTCACGGAGGCCCTCGGCTTCACCGAGCTGTCGGTGTACGAGACGGAGAGCGGCAAGGTGATGCACGCCGAGCTGGTCCAGGGCAACGGCGCGGTGATGATCGGCTCCAAGGGCCGGGGCGGCCTCTTCGACGCGGCGATGAAGGACGCCGGGCCCGCCGGGGTGTACGTCGTCGTGGACGACGTGGACGCCCACCACCAGCGGGCCCTGGAGCACGGCGTGGAGATCCTGATGCCCCCGACGGACCAGGACTACGGCTCGCGGGACTACATGGCCCGGGACATCGAGGGCAACATCTGGAGCTTCGGGACGTACGCCCCCGAGATCGGCGCCTGAGCGACCCCCGCGCCGCTCATCCTCCGGTGTGCACCTGGAAGGCGGCCCGGCGCACGGCCTTGGCCAGGGCCGGGTCGGGATGCGCGGCGGCGAGCGCGACCAGGACCTGCACGGTGCGTGGGTGCCCGACGGCGCGGACCTCGTCGAGCAGCTGGGGGACGGTGGGCTGCACCGCGGACTCCAGGTGCCGGACCAGCATCGGCGACTCGCCGTGGTCGGCGACGGCGGCGGCCGTGTCCACCCACAGCCAGGTCGCCTCCTCCCTGGTGAGGACCTCGTGGGCGTCCTCCGGGTCGATCCCGTCGTGCTCGGCGAGCCACAGCAGGGCGTAGGGCCGCAGGGCCGGCTCCTCCACGACGGCGCGTACGTCGGGCTCGGCGGGGGCGCCGACGACGCGCAGCGCCTCGAAGGCCAGGCCGCGCAGCAGCGCGTCATCGCCGCGCGCGGCGTGGATCAGCTCGGTGATGGCATCGCCGACGGTGCGGGCGGCGAGCCAGGCGCGGTATTCGGCGCGGGCGGCGTTGGGGCGGAGCTGGGCGCAGCCGCGGAGCATGTCCTCGGCGGACTGCTCGATGTTGCCGGCCGGGCTCTGCGCGGCCACGCAGATCTGCTCCAGCTTGACCCACACCGCCCAGCTGCCCAGCGGGGTGAGGGTGGCCTGGCCGTCGCCGTAGGTCAGCGCGCCGACCGAGGCGAGGGCCCGCAGCGCCCAGTCGAGGAGGGGTTCGAGCGGGGCGTCGCCGGTGGGCGCGGCGTCTTCCGGGACGGCGGCCGCGAGTTCCGCCGGGCTCGGGGAATCGGCGGCCGGGCGCGCGTGTCTGGGCTCGGACGGCCGCTGCGCCCCCGGCGGGGCGGGCTGTGCGGACCGGGGCTCGGACGGCGGCCGGGCCGCCGGCACGGTCGGCCGCGCGGGCCCGGGCCCGGCCGGCTGCTGGGTGCCGGGCTCGTAGGGCACCTCGCAGCGCTCGGTGCGCAGTTCGGTGACGCGCTGCTGGAGCAGGTCGAGGAGCTGCTCGACCGGGACGGGCCCGGCGGACAGCTGGAGGAAGGAGAGCACTTGAGGCATGGCCGAGACGACCTCGGCGACGGCGGCCGGCTCGTGCCCCTCGGGTTCCGGGGAGGCGAGCGACCAGGCGTCGAAGAGGGCGACCCAGCCGCGCAGTACGGCGCTGTCGTCACGGTCCCAGGCGCGCAGCCGCCAGCCGGGGCGCGCGCTGTCGCCGTGCACCTCTACGAGTCCGGCGAGGCGTGCGGTGTCCCAGTCGGTGCGGATCTGCGTGACGCTCAGGCCCAGGTCGGCGGCGGCGCGCCGGGCGGTGGCGTCGGACAGGGTGGCCTTGCCGTCGGCGGTGGCGGCGTCGCTGCCGGGGCCGAGTGCGGCGTCGGCCCAGCGGGCGACCCGGACCGGGCCGGCCAGTCCGGTGCGGGCGATTCCGGCCAGTTCCGCGGGGGCGGGGGTGCCCTCCGGCGGCCGGGGTGCGGGGCGGCGCGGGCGCCGCTGGTTCACAGCTCTGGGGGCGGCGGCCAGGGGTCGCGGTCGGACGAGTCGGAGCCTGGAGTCGCGCGGGATACGGGACGTCACGGGTGCAGTCTTCCGGTTGACGGTCCGAAAACCCAAACGGAATGTCACGGCGGGCGACGGGGCTGGCCAAGGCACGGGGTTCGGACCGGGGCGAGGAGGGTGATCAGGCCAGTCGTGCGGCCTCGGTACGCATGAAACGGAATGCCCGGCGCCGGGACTTCGGGCATCTGCGGGAGGGCCGGGGAGCGCCCTCATACCAGCGAGGTCAGGAAGCGGCGCAGTCGCTCCTCGTACTCCTTCGGGTCGGCGTTCCACATCGCCGCGTGCGGGGCCTGCGGGACGGTGTGCAGGGCGACCAGATCCGGACGGCGGCGGGCGAGCCGGCGGGAGAACTCCCAGGGGGCCACCTGGTCGTCGGGCCCGTGGAAGATCAGGGTCGGTACGGTGAGCACGTCGGAGTCGGTGATCTCGGGGACCCGGTCGGCGTACAGGCCGGCCCGGCCCTGGGCGGCGCGCACCGCGAGCGGCAGCAGCGGCTGCGGGATGCGGCGGGCCCGGGCGAGGGCGCGCAGCGTGGCCTCCCAGCTGAGCACCGGCGAGTCGAGGACCAGTCCGGCGATGCGCTCGCGCACCGGGGAGTGCTCGGCGGCGCGCAGGGCCATCGTGGCGCCGGTGGACCAGCCGAGCAGGACGACCCGGCGGGCGCCGCGGCGGACGGCGTGGCGGATCGCCGCGTCCAGGTCGCGCCACTCGGTCTCGCCGAGGTGGCTCAGGCCGTCCGGCGGGCGGGGAGCGCCGAGGTCGCCCCGGTAGGCGAGCGCGAGGACCGGCACCCGGCTGGCGTGCAGGGGGGCCATGAGGTTCATGGCCTGTTCCCGCGTGGTGCCGAGGCCGTGCACGGCGATCACCCAGGTGTCCCGGGCCCCGGGCACGAACCAGGCGGGCAGCTCGCCGAGTTCGCCGGGCACGTCGATGTCGGTGTGGTCGAGGCCGAGGGCGGTGCCGGGATCGCCGACGTACAGGTTCGGGGTGAGCCACACCGGGTCGCCGGGGGCGAGGGTGCCGTGGGTGACGCGTTCCAGGCGGCGTACGACGGTGTCGGCCGCGTGCGGGGCCGCCTCCAGGACGGGGCCGACGACCGCGTGCGAGCCGTCGCCGGCGAGGCCGTAGGTGCCGGGGCGCAGCGAGGCCAGGTCGCGGGTGAGGGTGATCTGGCCGGCGGCGGTGCTGTGCACGGTGAGGCGGGGTTCGGTGGGCAGGGGGCGGCCCGCGGGCGCCTTCAGGGCGGCGTCGCTGGCGATCCGGCCGGCGGCGACGGACGCCGCGCCGGCGGCGAGGACCGCGGTCAGTGCGGTGGCGGTCGCTTTGACTGGGCGCACGCGTCCAGTGTCGTGGGGGTTGGACCTGCCGGCCAGTGGAAAGGCGGGGCGGCGAGGAGCGCCGGGGTGCGGGGGGTTCGGCACCTCCCCCACTGCCTTGAGGGCGGACGCCCAGCACCTGCGTGGTGGCTGAGCGCCGCGGCGGACACCAGGGACGAGAAAGCGCCGGAGCGAAGGGCTGGGCAGCACGGGGTCACCTCCGTTGGCCGTACCCCTTCAAACGTTCCCCGACCTCCGCCAGTTGTGCCTCCGTCAGCAGGGACGGGGTCAGGCCCGGTACCGAGGACGCCGTCAGCCACAGGCGGCACATCCACTCCAGTTGGGCGGTGCGGTCGTAGGCCTGGTCGAGGGTGGTGCCGTAGGTGATCGTGCCGTGGTTCTGCAGGAGGCAGCCGGAGCGGTCGGTCAGGGCGCGGAGCATGTTGTCGGCGAGTTCGTCGGTGCCGTAGGTGGCGTAGGGGGCGACCCGGACGGGGCCGCCCAGGGCTGCCGCCATGTAGTGGACGAGCGGGAGCTCCGGCACGAGCGTGGAGAGCGCCGTCGCGTGCACGGCGTGGGTGTGGACGATCGCGCGGGCGTCGGTGGTGCGGTAGACGGCGAGGTGCATGGGCAGCTCGCTGGTCGGCACCAGCGTGCCGAGCACCTGGCGTCCGGTGAGGTCGACGCCGGTGATGTCGTCCGGGGTGAGCCGGTCGTACGGCACGCCCGACGGGGTGACCAGGACGAGGTCGCCCACGCGCGCCGAGACGTTCCCGGAGGTGCCGACCACCAGCCCGTCGGCCACCGTCCGCCGTGCCGTCGCGACCAGTTCCGTCCAGATCCGTTGCTGTTCCGCGTCCCGCCGCTGTTCAGCCATGCCGCGATCCTGCCAGCCGGGCCCGCGGAGAGGGGCACGGACGGTCGCCTCCGGCCGGAAGCGCATGCCCCCGATCGGGCGAAAGTCCTGGTGAATCGCCGCGGGGAGGCGCTGATTCGGCGATCAGCGGACCTTCAATGGTCCCCCTTGCCCACCGGAGGTTCTCTCGTCCGCCGACCCGGGGAGACACATGGCCAGCAAACGCACCCTTCTCCGTCACAGCGCCGGTGCCCTCGCGGCGACCATGGCGGCGCTCGCCCTCACGGGCACCGCGTCCGCGGCTGCCGGACCTTCGGCACCGGCCGCCTCGGGCCTGCCCCAGGGACACGACGTCTCGTCCCACCAGAAGCCCGTCGACTGGGCGACCGCCCGGTCGACGGGCGCGCGGTTCGTCTACGTCAAGGCGACCGAGTCCACGGACTACCGCAACCCGTACTTCTCCCAGCAGTACGAGGGCGCGCACGAGGCGGGCCTGTACCGGGGCGCGTACCACTTCGCCCGGCCGGACAGGTCCTCCGGCGCCCGGCAGGCCGCGTACTTCGTGCGGAACGGCGGGGCCTGGGTGGCGGACGGCCGGACCCTGCCGCCCGCGCTGGACATCGAGGACAACCCGTACAACAGGAAGGACGAGTGCTACGGACTGGACGGGACGCAGATGGTCCGCTGGATCCAGTCCTTCAGCGACGAGATCGAGCTGGAGACCGGCCGCCGCCCGGTGATCTACACGACGACCGAGTGGTGGCGGCTCTGCACCGGCAACAGCCACGCCTTCGCCGGGAGCCACGCCCTGTGGATCGCCCGGCACGGCACCTCGCGGCCGGGGCCGCTGCCGGGTGGTTGGCAGCACTGGATGTTCTGGCAGTTCGACGCGGACGGCCGGCTGCCGGGTGACCAGAATCTCTTCAACGGGTCCACGAGCCGACTGCGGACCTTCGCCCGGGGCTGGTAGTCAAGGGGCGCCTGGGCCGCCGGAGCCGAGCGGAACCTCGAACCACCTCTTCAGACACCCTGGCGCCCGCCGCAGTTCACCTTCTGTTCACTCAGGTTGCCTACGGTCGTCCAGCCAATGACCTCGAACGATTGCCTGGGTAAATGGAAAGCTTCTCGCTGATCCTCGCGATAGTGGTAGTAACCGCTCTCGCGTTCGATTTCACGAACGGTTTCCACGACACCGCCAACGCGATGGCGACCGCCATCTCGACAGGCGCCCTGAAGCCCAAGATCGCGGTGGCCATGTCCGCCGCCCTCAATCTGGTGGGCGCCTTCCTCTCCGTGGAGGTCGCCAACACGATCTCCAAGGGTCTCGTCGACGAGACCGGCATCCGTCCCGAGGTCATCTTCGCCGCCCTGGTCGGCGCGATCCTCTGGAACCTGCTGACCTGGCTGGTGGGCCTGCCCTCCAGCTCCTCGCACGCCCTGATGGGCGGTCTGATCGGCGCCACCGTCGCCTCGGCCGGCTTCGGCGCGGTGCACGGTGACGTCCTGGTCACCAAGGTGCTGCTCCCCGCGGTCGCCGCCCCGATCGTGGCGGGCGTCGCCTCGATGCTGGCCACCCGGTTCTCCTACGGCATCGGCGGCAAGACCGAGGGCGAGGCCACCCGCAAGGGCTACCGCGCCGGCCAGATCGCCTCCGCCGGCCTGGTCTCCCTCGCCCACGGCACCAACGACGCCCAGAAGACGATGGGCATCATCACCCTGGCGCTGATCGCGGGCGGCGCCATCGCCCCGGGCTCGAACCCTCCCACCTGGGTCATCCTCTCCGCGGGCCTGGCCATCGCGCTCGGCACCTACATCGGCGGCTGGCGGATCATCCGCACCATGGGCAAGGGCCTGACCGACCTGGAGCCGCGCCAGGGCTTCGCGGCCCAGACCAGCGCCGCGACCGCCATCCTGGCCTCCTCGCACCTGGGCTTCTCCCTCTCCACCACGCATGTCGTCTCCGGCTCGGTGATGGGCGCGGGCCTCGGCCGCAAGGGCGGGGTGGTCCGGTGGTCCACCGCGACCCGCATGGTCGTCGCCTGGGTGCTCACCCTCCCGGCCGCCGCGCTGGTCGGCGCGGGCGCCGAGTCCGTCACGGACCTGGGTGACTGGGGCACCGCAGTCGTCGCCGTCTTCCTGGTCGCCGCGAGCGTCACGATCTGGAAGATCTCCCGCCGCGAGGTCGTCGACCACACCAACGTCGTCGACGTGCCCGAGGAGCCGGCCGGCGTGGTGACCGCCGCCATCGCCGCGGTGACCCCGCCCCCGGCGGGCACGATCACCGAGGACCTGACGGCCACGATCCTCTCCCCGGCCGCCGCTGAGGCCGCGCCCGAGGCCGCCCCGCCGGCCGCCACCGTCTGACCCCGGCCACACTGGTAACCAAGGAAGCAACCCCATGAAGATCGACTGGTCGGCCCTCGGCTCCGTCTTCGGCGTCAGCCTCGTGTTCACGGTGGGCCTGGTGGCCCTGTTCACCCTCGGCGTCAACGGTCTGGCCCGGCGCGAGAAGGCCGCGGCCCAGGGCAACTCCGCCGCCCTCGCCGTCACCGGCGCCTACCTCTGCTTCGCCGCCTGTGCCGCGGCGGTGTCGTACGGCATCTACCTCATCGTCTCCAAGTCCTGACCGAGCGGCACGAACCGGGCAGTCCGAAGGCTCCTCTCCGTCCCTGACGGAGAGGAGCCTTCGCCATGCCCAGGGGTCACGGGCGCCCCACGATGTGGGGATCGGCACACTCTCCCCGCGCAGGTCAACGGCAAGTTGACGGCCGTTCGGAGCGCGTGGTGGACTGCCCAGGCCATGTACGGCGGCAGGAGAGGAAGCCGGTGCGAATCCGGCGCGGTCCCGCCACTGTCACCGGGGAAGAACCCCCGGGAGCCAGGAACTCTCACCGCCGAATCTCGTCGAACCAGGGCGCGGACACCCTGAGTGAGGACACAGATCGCCATGCCCGGCTGCCGAAGGACCAGTACCAGGCCCGCTCCTGTACCCACGGCCGGCTGAGCCGATGGGTGCCGATCGCACTTACGCGTACGGCGCCGCCGCCGGCCTTCTCGGTGACCTGCTCCTCGGCGATCCGCGCCGCGGACATCCGGTCGCCGCGTTCGGGCGTGCGGCCGCTGCCGTGGACCGCGCGTTGTGGCACGACCACCGCGGCTGGGGCGCCGTGCACACCGTCGTGTGCGCCGGTGGCGCCGTCGCACTCGGCACGCTGGCCGCACGCGCCGTACGCCCCTCCCCTGCCGCCTCCGTCGCACTGACCGCCTCCGCCACCTGGGCGGTCGTGGGCGGTACTTCGCTCGCCCGGGAGGCCCGCACGATCGGGCGCGCCCTGGAGTCCGGGGACGTCGAGGCGGCGCGGGCGCGGCTGCCGCATCTGTGCGGCCGGGACCCGCAGGCGCTGGACGCCGACGGGATCGCCCGGGCCGTGGTCGAGTCGGTCGCCGAGAACACCTCCGACGCCGTCGTGGGCGCCCTGGTGTGGGGCGCCCTTGCCGGGGTGCCCGGGCTGCTGGGCTTCCGGGCCGTCAACACCCTGGACGCGATGGTCGGTCACAGGTCCCCCCGCTACCGGCGCTACGGCTGGGCCTCCGCCCGGCTCGACGACCTGGCCGGCTGGCCGGGGGCCCGGCTGACCGCCGTACTCGCCGCCGCGGCCGGACCCGACCCGCGCGGTGCCCTGCGCGCCTGGAAGGCCGACGCCCACCGGCATCCGAGCCCCAACGCCGGGCCCGTGGAGGCATCGTTCGCGGGCGCTCTCGGCGTCCGGCTGGGCGGAACGCTCTCCTACGGCGGCCGGGTCGAGCACCGGCCCGTGCTGAACGGGGACACCGGCCGGGCCGTCCGGGGCACCGACATCGACCGGGCCGTACGGCTCTCCCGCCGCGTCGGCCTGCTCGCGCTCGGCGGCACGGTCGCCGCGCGCTCCCTCGCCAAGAACGTCAAGGGTCTGAAGGGACGTGGGAAGTGAACGGGGGACTCCTCGTCGCCGGCACCACCTCCGACGCCGGAAAGAGCGTCGTGACGGCCGGGATCTGCCGGTGGCTGGTGCGACAGGGCGTGAAGGTCGCGCCGTTCAAGGCGCAGAACATGTCGCTCAACTCCTTCGTCACCCGCGAGGGCGCGGAGATCGGGCGGGCCCAGGCCATGCAGGCCCAGGCGTGCCGGATCGAGCCGACCGCGCTGATGAACCCGGTGCTGCTCAAGCCGGGCGGCGAGCAGAGCAGCCAGGTGGTGCTGCTGGGCAGGCCGGTGGGCGAGTTGAGCGCACGCGGTTATCACGGCGGGCGGCAGCAGAGGCTCCTCGGCACGGTGCTGGACTGCCTGGCCGAGTTGCGGGGCACGTATGACGCGGTGATCTGTGAGGGCGCGGGCTCGCCTGCGGAGATCAATCTGCGGCGGACGGACATCGTGAACATGGGGATCGCGCGGAACGCGCGGCTGCCCGTGCTGGTGGTCGGGGACATCGACCGCGGAGGCGTGTTCGCCTCCTTCTTCGGGACCGTCGCCCTGCTCTCGCCGGAGGACCAGGAACTGGTCGCCGGCTTCCTGGTGAACAAGTTCCGCGGCGACGTCTCGTTGCTGGAGCCCGGTTTGGAGATGCTGTACGGCCTCACCGGGCGGCGTACGTACGGCGTGCTGCCGTTCCGGCACGGGCTCGGCATCGACGAGGAGGACGGGCTGCGGGTCTCGCTGCGGGGCACGGTCCGCGAGTCCGCCGTGCCCCCGCCCGTCGGCGAGGACGTGCTGCGGGTCGCCGTGTGCGCGATCCCGCTGATGTCCAACTTCACGGACGTCGATGCGCTGGCCGCCGAACCCGGGGTCGTGGTGCGGTTCGTGGACCGGCCGGAGGAGCTGGCGGACGCGGACCTGGTGGTGATTCCGGGGACCCGGGGCACGGTCCGGGCGCTGGAGTGGCTGCGGCAGCGGGGCCTCGCGGACGCCGTCGTCCGGCGGGCCGCCGAGCAGCGGCCGGTCCTCGGCATCTGTGGCGGCTTCCAGATCCTCGGCGAGCGCATCGAGGACGAGGTCGAGTCGCGGGCCGGTGAGGTCCCGGGGCTCGGTGTGCTGCCCCTGCGGGTGCGGTTCGCCCGCGAGAAGACCCTGACCCGGCCGTCCGGGGAGGCCCTCGGCGAGCGGGTCGAGGGGTACGAGATCCACCACGGGGTCGCCACGATCGACGGCGGCGATCCCTTCCTCGACGGCTGCCGGGTCGGCCAGACCTGGGGCACGCACTGGCACGGCTCGCTGGAGTCGGACGGCTTCCGCCGGGCCTTTCTGCGCGAGGTGGCCGCCGCCGCGGGCCGCCGCTTCGTGCCCGCGCCGGACACCTCCTTCGCCGCGCTGCGCGAGGAGCAGCTCGACCGGCTCGGCGACCTGATCGAACAGCACGCGGACACGGACGCGCTCTGGCGGCTCATCGAGTCGGGCGCGCCGCAAGGACTGCCTTTCATTCCACCGGGAGCGCCCGCATGAGCACAGTGTTGTTGTTGTCGACCGCCGACACGGATCTGCTGGCGGCCCGGGCCTCCGGCGCGGACTACCGCATCGGCAACCCGACGCGGGTGGATGTCGCCGGTGAACTCCCGGGCCTCGTCCAGGGCGCGGACCTCGCCGTCGTACGGCTGCTGGGCGGCAAGCGCGCCTGGGAGGAGGGGCTGGCCGTGCTGCGGACGTCCGGCGTCCCGACCGTGCTGCTGGGCGGCGAGGCCGTACCGGACGCCGAGTTGATGGCCGAGTCGTCGGTGCCGGCCGGTGTGGTGGCGGAGGCACTGAAGTACCTGGTCGAGGGCGGGCCCGCGAACCTGCTGGAGCTGTCCCGGTTCCTGTCGGACACCGTGCTGCTGACCGGTGAGGGCTTCGAGGAGCCGCGCAGGATGCCGGAGTACGGCGTCCACGGCGACCGCCCTCTCGTCGACGGCCGGCCGACGGTGGGCGTGCTCTTCTACCGGGCGCACGAACTCAGCGGCAACACCGCCTTCGTGGACACCCTGTGCGCGGCGATCGAGGCGCAGGGCGCCAACGCCCTCCCCGTCTACTGTGGTTCGCTGCGCGGCGCGGACGCCGGGCTGTACGAGCTGCTGGGGCGGGCCGACGCGCTGATCGCGACCGTGCTCGCGGCCGGCGGCACCCATGCCTCGCAGGCCTCGGCGGGCGGTGACGAGGAGTCCTGGGACATCGGCGCGCTCGCGGAACTGAACATCCCGGTGCTCCAGGGCCTCTGCCTCACCTCCTCGCGGTCCGCGTGGCAGGAGTCGGACGCCGCCCTCTCCCCCATGGACGCGGCGATGCAGGTCGCGATCCCGGAGTTCGACGGCCGGCTGATCACCGTGCCGTTCTCCTTCAAGGAGCAGGGCCCGGACGAGGTCCCGGTGTACGTCGCCGATCCGGAGCGGGCCGCGCGGGTGGCCGGAATCGCCCTGCGGCACGCGCGGTTGAAGCACAAGCCGAACGCGGAGAAGAAGATCGCGCTGGTCTTCACCGCGTACCCGACCAAGCACTCCCGGGTCGGCAACGCGGTCGGCCTGGACACGCCCGCGTCGGCGGTCCGGGTCCTGGACGCCCTGCGGGAGGCCGGCTACGGCCTCACCGAATACCCCTCGGGTGGCGACGAGTTGATCCACCGGCTGATCGAGGCCGGCGGCCACGACGTGGAGTGGCTGACCGAGGAGCAGCTGGCGACGGCGCCCGCGCGGGTCCCGCTGGCCGACTACCGAGCGTGGTTCGAGAGGCTGAACCCCGAGCTCAGGGACGCCATGGTGGAGGCGTGGGGCGAGCCGCCGGGCAGCCTGTACGTCGACGGCGAGGACATCGTGCTGGCGTCCCTGCAGTTCGGGAACGTCGTGGTGATGATCCAGCCGCCGCGCGGATTCGGGGAGAACCCGATCGCGATCTACCACGACCCCGACATGCCGCCCTCGCACCACTACATGGCGGCCTACCGCTGGCTGGAGAACAGCTTCGGCGCCGACGCGATCGTGCACATGGGCAAGCACGGCACGATGGAGTGGCTGCCGGGCAAGGGGCTGGGACTGTCGCGCGGCTGCGCGCCGGACGCGGTCCTCGGCGAGCTGCCGCTGATCTACCCGTTCATCGTCAACGACCCCGGCGAGGGCACCCAGGCCAAGCGGCGCGGGCACGCCACGGTGGTCGACCACCTGGTGCCGCCGATGGCCCGCGCCGACACCTACGGCGACCTGGCCAAGCTGGAGCAGCTGCTGGACGAGTACGCGCTCGTCTCCGACCTGGACCCGACGAAGGCCCCGGCGGTCCGCGCCCAGATCTGGACGCTGGTCAAGGCGGCCGAGCTGCACCACGACCTGCATGTGGACGAGCAGCCGGACGACGAGGCGTTCGACGAGTTCGTCATGCACATCGACGGCTATCTGTGCGAGATCAAGGACGTGCAGATCCGCGACGGCCTGCACGTCCTGGGCGGCGGCCCGGTCGGCGAGCCGCGGGTGAACCTGGTGCTGGCGGTGCTGCGGGCGTCCCAGGTGTGGGGCGGAAAGGCCAACGCCCTGCCGGGTCTGCGTGCGTGTCTGGCCACCCATTTCGGGCTCGTCGAGAAGGAGCTGCTGGCCGAACCCGGTGCCCCGGTGAAGGTGCCGGTGGAGCTGACGGACCTGGTGGACGGGCCGGCTCGTACCGCCTCCGACGCGATCGACCTGCTGGAGCAGCTGTGCCGACGGATCGCGGAGGGGATGGAGGCGCGGGCCTGGGACCGTGCGGTCGTTCCCGCCGTCCTGCGGGGCGTGCTCGGTGGCGAACTTCCCGATGGCATCGCGGTGGTGGAGTTCGCCTGCGACGAGGTCGTGCCGCGGCTCGCCCGCACCACCGACGAGCTCGGGCACATCCTGCGGGCCCTGGACGGCGGTTACGTCCCGGCCGGCCCCTCCGGCTCCCCGACCCGCGGTCTGGTCAACGTGCTGCCGACCGGCCGGAACTTCTACTCGGTGGACCCCAAGGCCATTCCCTCGCGGCTGAGCTGGGAGGTCGGCCAGTCGCTCGCCGACTCCCTGGTGCAGAGGTATCTGCAGGACACGGGCGAGTACCCGAAGTCCGTCGGCCTGACCGTGTGGGGCACGTCGGCGATGCGCACCCAGGGCGACGACATCGCCGAGATCCTGGCGCTGCTGGGCTGCCGTCCGGTGTGGGACGACGCCTCGCGCCGGGTGACGGGCTTCGAGGTGGTCCCGCTGGAGGAGCTGGGGCGACCGCGCATCGACGTCACGGTCCGCATCTCCGGCTTCTTCCGGGACGCGTTCCCGCATGTGGTCGGGCTGATCGACGACGCGGTGCGGGCCGTGGCCGAGCTGGCCGAGCCCGCCGAGAGCAACTTCGTGAAGGCGCATGCCGACGAGGACACCGCCGAGCACGGTGACCGGCGGCGCGCGACGGCCCGTGTCTTCGGCTCCAAGCCGGGGGCGTACGGCGCCGGTCTGCTGCCGCTGATCGACGCCCGCAACTGGCGCTCCGACGCCGACCTCGCCGAGGTGTACGCCGTCTGGGGCGGCTACGCGTACGGGCGCGGGCTCGACGGGCGGGCGGCGCGCGGGGACATGGAGACGGCGTTCCGGCGCATCGCGGTCGCCGCGAAGAACGTCGACACACGCGAGCACGACCTGGTCGACGCCGACGACTACTTCCAGTACCACGGCGGCATGGTCGCCATGGTCCGGCACCTCACCGGCGCCAACCCCGAGGCGTACGTGGGCGATTCGGCCGTACCGGACCAGGTGAGGACGCGGACGCTCGGCGAGGAGACGCACCGCGTGTTCCGGGCCCGGGTGGTCAACCCGCGCTGGATGGCGGCCATGCGCCGGCACGGCTACAAGGGCGCCTTCGAGATGGCGGCGACCGTGGACTACCTGTTCGGCTACGACGCCACGGCGGGCGTGGTCGACGACTGGATGTACGAGAAGTTGAGCGCGGAGTACGTCTTCGACCCGGAGAACCGGGACTTCATGAAGAGGTCCAATCCTTGGGCGCTGCGCGGCATCACCGAGCGCCTGCTGGAGGCGGCGGACCGGGGGCTGTGGTCGGAGCCGGACGCGGACACGCTGGAGCGGCTGCGCGCCACCTATCTGGAACTGGAAGGCGACTTGGAGGGCGACGACCAGTGACAACCCCCTTTCCTTTCACGGCTGTTGTCGGCCAGGACGATCTGCGGCTCGCGCTGCTGCTGAACGCCGTCTCGCCGGCGGTCGGCGGCGTGCTGGTGCGCGGCGAGAAGGGCACCGCCAAGTCGACGGCCGTACGGGCCCTTGCGGCGCTGTTGCCGGAGGTGGCCGTCGTCGCCGGGTGCCGTTTCTCCTGTGACCCGGCGGCGCCGGACCCCTCCTGCCCGGACGGTCCGCACGAGCCGGGGGCGGGCGCTCAGAGGCCTTCGCGCATGGTCGAACTCCCCGTCGGCGCCTCCGAGGACCGCCTCGTCGGCGCCCTCGACATCGAGCGGGCGCTGGCCGAGGGCGTGAAGGCGTTCGAGCCTGGCCTGCTGGCCGACGCGCACCGCGGGATCCTGTACGTGGACGAGGTCAACCTCCTCCACGACCACCTGGTCGACCTGCTGCTCGACGCGGCGGCGATGGGCGCCTCGTACGTCGAGCGGGAGGGTGTCTCGGTACGGCATGCATCGAAGTTCCTGCTCGTCGGCACGATGAACCCCGAAGAGGGCGAGCTGCGGCCCCAGTTGCTGGACCGGTTCGGGCTGACGGTCGAAGTCGCCGCCTCGCGGGAGCCGGACCAGCGGGTCGAGGTGGTGCGGCGCCGACTGGCGTACGACGACGATCCGGCCGCCTTCGCCGCGCGGTGGGCCGAGGAGGAGGCCGCCGTACGGCAACGGATCGTCGCGGCGCGGAAGCTGCTGCCGCAGGTGCGGCTGGGCGACGGGGCGCTGCGGCAGATCGCGGCGACCTGTGCCGCCTTCGAGGTGGACGGCATGCGGGCCGACATCGTGATGGCGCGTACGGCGACCGCGCTCGCCGCGTGGGCCGGGCGGACGGACGTGCTCGCCGAGGACGTCCGGCAGGCCGCGCTGCTCGCGCTGCCGCACCGACGGCGGCGGAACCCGTTCGACGCGCCGGGTCTCGACGAGGACAAGCTGGACGAGACGCTGGAGCAGTTCGGCGGTTCCGAGGACGAGGACCCGGACGACGATCCTGGCCCCGACGGGCCCGGTGGCGGCGGTGGGCAGCCGGCGCCCGAGAGCGGTCCCCAGGGCGACGGCGAAAGCGCCGCGCAGCCCGAGGCCGGTGAGGGCGGGCAGCCACAGGCCTCCGGCGGACAGGAGCAGTCGCCGGTGCGGGCCGCGGAGCCGTTCCGTACGAAGGCGCTGAGCGTGCCCGGCATCGGTGAGGGGGCGGCGGGGCGGCGTTCCCGCGCCCGCACCGAGCACGGGCGGACCACCGGGGCCCGGCGGCCCCAAGGGGTGCTGTCCAAGCTGCACCTGACGGCGACCGTGCAGGCCGCCGCCCCGCATCAGCGGGCGCGCGGGCGGTCGGGGCCGGGGCTGGTGATCCGGCGGGACGATCTGCGCCAGGCGACGCGGGAAGGCCGCGAGGGGAACCTCGTTCTCTTCGTGGTGGACGCCTCCGGTTCGATGGCGGCCCGGCAGCGGATGAGCGCCGTGAAGGGTGCCGTGCTGTCCCTGCTGCTGGACGCCTACCAGCGGCGGGACAAGGTGGGTCTGGTCACCTTCCGGGGTGCCTCGGCGGACGTCGCTCTGCCGCCCACGTCCTCCGTGGACGCGGCGGCGGCCCGGCTGGAGCGGCTCCCCACCGGTGGCCGTACGCCGCTGGCCGCAGGGCTGCTCAAGGCGCACGAGGTGCTGCGCGTGGAGCGGCTGCGGGATCCGGCGCGCCGGGCGCTGGTGGTCCTGGTGACGGACGGGCGGGCCACCGGCGGCCCGGAGCCCGTCGCCCTCGCCGGGCGTGCGGCCCGGCTGTTCGCGGCCGAGGGGGTCGCGTCGGTGGTCGTGGACTGCGAGTCGGGGCCGGTGCGGCTCGGGCTCGCCGGGCAGCTCGCCGGTGAGCTGGGCGGTACGGCCGTCACGCTGGACGAGCTGCGGGCCGACTCGATCGCCGGGCTGGTCAGGGATGTGCAGGGGACGTCGGGGAGGGCCGCGTAATGCCGCAGGGACAGCCGAGTGTCGTACCCGATGACGGTCTGACGACCCGCCAGCGACGCAACCGTCCGCTGGTCGTCGTGCACACCGGTGTCGGCAAGGGGAAGTCCACCGCCGCGTTCGGGCTCGCGCTGCGCGCCTGGAACCAGGGGTGGCCCATCGGGGTGTTCCAGTTCGTCAAGTCGGCGAAGTGGAAGGTCGGCGAGGAGAACGCGCTGCGCGTGCTCGGCGCCTCCGGCGAGGGCGGGACCGTCGCCTGGCACAAGATGGGTGAGGGCTGGTCCTGGGTGCAGCGGGACGCCCAGATGGACAACGAGGAGAAGGCCCGGGAGGGCTGGGAGCAGGTCAAGCGGGACCTGGCCGCCGAGACCTACCGGATGTACGTGCTGGACGAGTTCGCCTACCCCATGCACTGGGGGTGGGTGGACACCGACGAGGTCGTGGACGTGCTGCGGAACCGGCCCGGTACCCAGCATGTGGTGATCACCGGGCGGAACGCGCCGGAGAAGCTGGTGGACTTCGCCGACCTCGTCACCGACATGTCCAAGGTCAAGCACCCCATGGACGTGGGGCAGAAGGGCCAGAAGGGCATCGAGTGGTGACGACGTCGGTGCCTCGGCTGGTCATCGCCGCGCCCTCCTCGGGCAGCGGCAAGACCACCGTCGCCACGGGGCTGATGGCCGCGTTCACCGCGCGGGGGCTCGCCGTGTCCCCGCACAAGGTCGGGCCGGACTACATCGACCCCGGGTACCACGCCCTCGCGACCGGTCGGGTGGGGCGCAACCTCGACGCGTACCTGTGCGGGCCGGAGCTGGTCGCTCCGCTGTTCCTGCACGGGGCGCGGGGGTGTGACATCGCCGTCGTCGAGGGTGTGATGGGGCTGTACGACGGGGCGGCGGGCGAGGGTGAACTCGCGTCCACCGCGCATGTCGCCAAGCTGCTGCGGGCGCCGGTGGTGCTGGTCGTCGACGCGTCGTCGCAGTCTCGGTCGGTGGCGGCGCTGGTGCATGGGTTCGCCTCCTGGGATCCGGAGGTGCGGGTCGGGGGCGTGATCCTCAACAAGGTCGCGTCCGACCGGCACGAAGAGCTGCTGCGGGACGCGTTGGACTCGGCGGGGGTGCCGGTGCTGGGTGCCTTGCGGCGGGCCGAGCAGGTGTCGACGCCGTCTCGGCATCTGGGGTTGGTGCCGGTCGCCGAGCGGGGCGCTGCGGCGGCGGAGGCTGTGGCGGCGATGGCGGCGCAGGTGGCCCGTGGTTGCGACTTGGCCGCGCTGGAAGGACTTGCCCGTAGTGCAGGTGCCCTCCCAGGGGCCTCCGCCCCCTGGACCCCCGTCTGCCCACCCGTCCACCCGGAACCGTCCCTTGAAAGGCGAGCGCCCGTCGTCGCCGTAGCCGGTGGGTCCGCGTTCACCTTCTCCTACGCCGAGCACGCCGAGCTGCTCACCGCCGCCGGTGCCGAGGTCGTCACCTTCGACCCCCTGAGGGATGAGCGACTCCCCGACGGCACCGCCGGGTTGGTCATCGGCGGCGGCTTCCCCGAGGTGTACGCGGCCGAGCTGTCCGCCAACGAGCCGCTGCGCAAGGCGGTCGCCGAGCTGGCGCTGAGCGGTGCCCCGGTGGCCGCCGAATGCGCCGGACTGCTGTACCTGTGCAAGGAGCTGGACGGGCGACCGATGTGCGGCGTGCTGGACGCCACCGCGCGGATGACGGAACGGCTGACGCTCGGCTACCGGGACGCCGTGGCCGTCGGGGACAGTGTGCTGGCCGTCGCCGGGACGCGGATGCGGGGGCATGAGTTCCATCGGACCGTGGTCGAGCCCGGCGCCGGGGCCGCTCCGGCGTGGGGTGTGCGGGCCCCCGTCCGGCGGGTCGAAGGTTTCGTACAGCACGGCGTGCACGCGAGTTATCTGCACACGCACTGGGCGTCCGAGCCCGGTGTCGCCCGTCGGTTCGTGGAGAGGTGCCGGACGTCATGAGCAGCAGGCTGGTCGGAGTCGGGGTCGGTCCCGGTGATACGGAGCTGGTGACCGTCAAGGGGGTCAACGCGCTGCGGGCCGCCGAGGTGGTCGTCGTGCCGGTGATGGCCGCATTCGATGGCACAGATGGCGGGGAGCGCGGGCGGGCCGAGGCGACCGTGTTGCACTACGTGCCCGAGGACAAGGTCGTCCGGGTGGTGTTCGCGCTGAACGAGCGGACCGACCGGGCGCGCCGGGAGGCCGCCTGGGACGCGGCGGGTGCCGCGGTCGCCGGGCTGCTGGAGCGGCACGGGTCGGTCGCCTTCGCCACCATCGGCGATCCCAACGTGTACTCGACGTTCACGTATCTCGCGCAGACGATCGCCGGGCTGGTGCCCGGTGTCGTCGTGGAGACGGTGCCGGGGATCACCGCCATGCAGGATCTGGCGGCCCGGTCCGGTGCCGTGCTGACCGAGGGCACCGAGCCGCTGACGCTGGTGCCGGTGACCGCCGGGTCCGCCGTGCTCAAGGAGGCTCTGGCCGGGCCGGGGACCGTCGTCGCGTACAAGTTCGGGAGGCAGGCCGCCGAGGTCGCCGAGGCGCTCGTGGAGACCGGGCGGCTGGCCGGTGCCGTGTGGGGTTCGGCGCTGGGGCTGCCGGAGGAGTCGGTGCGGCCGGCGGCCGAGCTGGACGGGGCGCCGCTGCCGTATCTGTCGACGCTGATCGCGCCCCCGCGGCGGGACGGCGGACGGGGCGGGAAGCTGTGAGGCGGACGAGCCGGCCGGCCCCCCGGGACGCGTGCCGCCGGCCGGACGGGTCAGCCGCCGGACAGACCCACCACCAGCCAGATGAAGGCCACGCCCGCCACCGTGCACAGCAGGGTGGAGCGCGCTGGGTGCTCGTGGTGGGCCTCGGGCAGGATCTCGGCGGCGGCGAGGTACAGCAGGACGCCGCCGAACAGGCCCAGGTAGCCGCCGAGCGCCGCCTCGGGGATGTGGAAGAAAGCGGTCGACAGCGCGCCCAGCACGGGTGCGCAGGCGTCGGCCACCAGCATCGCGATCGCCCGGCGGCGGGCGTTGCCGTACAGGCTCGTGATGGTGAAGGTGTTGAAGCCGTCGGCGAAGTCGTGCGCGATCACGGCGAGCGCCACGGCGGCACCCATGCCGCCGCCCACCTGGAAGGCCGCGCCGATGGCCACGCCGTCCATCGCGCTGTGGCCGACCATCGCGGCCGCCGCCACCAGGCCCACCTCGGGCGCCCGGTGGCCCAGCCCCTCGGCGCCGCCGTGCGCGGCCTGGCGGGCGGCCAGGGTGCGTTCCACCAGGTGGGCCAGGAGAAAGCCGGCCACGAACAGCAGCAGGGCGGCGGGTACGCCGAAGATCTCGCGGCCGGCGGCGCGCAGTGCCTCCGGCAGCAGGTCCAGGCCGACCACGCCCAGCATCAGGCCGCCGGCCAGTCCCAGGACGAGATGGCGACGGTCGGTCACGCGCTGTGCCGTCCAGCCGCCGGCCAGCGTCATCAGGAACGCGCCGAGCGCGACGAAGACCGCCATGGGCCCTTGCTATCCGATGGAGGCGCCTTCGCGCACATCCGGCGCCGACCGCATCCCGCCAGACCCTGACATTTCACCCGCTTTTGATGTGTGTTCCCGTACGAGAGGACCCTTCCCATGGCCGATGCCCCCACCGGCAAGGTGACCTTCGTCGGCGCCGGCCCCGGCGCCGCCGATCTGCTGACGTTCCGCGCCGCGCGCGCCATCGCGGAGGCGGACGTGGTGATCTGGGCGGCGAGCCTGGTCCAGGCGGAGGTCCTCGAACACGCGCGTGCGGACGCGGAGGTCCTGGACTCGGCGACCATGCCCCTGGAGGAGGTCGTCGCCGTCTACCGGCGCGCCCACGCCGAGGGTCTGAAGGTGGCGCGGATCCACTCCGGCGACCCGGCGCTGTGGGGCGGCACGCAGGAGCAGCTGGACCGGTGCGCCGAGATCGGGATCGAGACCGAGGTCGTACCCGGGGTGTCCGCCTTCTCCGCCGTCGCCGCACTCGCACGCCGCGAGCTGACCATCCCCGAGGTCGCGCAGTCCGTCGTCCTCACCCGGCTGGGCGGCGGCAAGACGCCGATGCCGCCCGGGGAAGAGGTGCGGGAGTTCGCCCGGCACGGTACGACGATGGCGATCTTCCTCTCCGCCGCACGCAGCGGGCAGCTGGTGCGCGAGCTGCTGGAGGGCGGCTATCCGACGGACACCCCGGTGGTCGTCGCCTACCAGGCGACCTGGCCGGAGGAGCTGGTGGTGAGGTGCACGGTCGGCACGCTGGAGGAGACGGTCAAGGAGCACAGGCTCTGGAAGCACACGCTCTTCCTGGTCGGCCCGGCGCTGGACACACACGGCACCCGCTCGCACCTGTACCACCCCGGCCACTTCCACGGGTACCGCAAGGCCGACCCCGAGGCCCGGCGGGCCCTGCGCGAGCGGGGAGCGAGCAGTTGATCACGGTCGTCGGCACGGGGACGGGGGCGCCGGTTCCGGAGGATCTCCCCGCCGGGGCCGCCCTCGTCGTCGGCGGCCGCCGGCACCTGGACGCGGTACGGCTGCCGGCGGGCGCCGAGCGGATCGTGCTCGGGCCGCTGGCACCCGCCCTGGACACGATCGCCGAATATGTCGACAAAGAGCTTCCCGTGGTGGTGCTGGCCTCCGGCGACCCGGGGTTCTTCGGGATCGTGCGGGCGCTGGCCGAGCGGTTCGGGTCGCGGCGGCTGGAGGTGCGGCCCGGGGTCTCGTCCGTCGCCGCCGCGTTCGCGCGGGTGGGGCTGCCGTGGGACGACGCCGTGGTGGTCAGCGCGCATGGCCGGGAGCTGCGTACGGCGGTCAATGTGTGCCGGGCGCGCCCGAAGGTGGCGGTGCTGACGGGGCCGGGCGCGGGGCCGGCGGAACTGGGCGCGGCTCTGCTGCACGGCCCGGGTGTGCCCGGGCGGGTCCTCGTCGTCGCCTCCGCGCTCGGCTCCGCGCAGGAGCGCGTCGAACGGCTCACGCCGGCCGAGGCCGCGGCCCGGGACTGGGGAACGGCGGTGAGCGTGGTGCTGTGTCTGGACGAGGCACGGGCGCTCGGGCCGGTGCGTACGGTTGCCGGGGTTCCCGCGCGGCCTTCCCGGTGGGCCCTGGACGAGGACGAGTTCGCGCACCGTGACTCCATGATCACCAAGTTCGAGGTGCGGGCGCTCGCCCTGGCCCGGCTGGGGCCGCGCCTCGGCGACCTGGTGTGGGACGTGGGCTCGGGTTCCGGCTCCGTGGCCGTCGAGTGCGCGCGGCTCGGCGCGGCCGTCGTCGCCGTGGAGAAGGCGGCGGACGGGGTGGAGCGGATCCGCGCCAACGCCCGCGCGCACGGCGTGGACGTGGACGTGGTGCACGGCTCGGCGCCGGACGTCCTTGCCGGGCTCGCCGGCGATCCCGACGCCGTGTTCGTCGGCGGCGGAGGGCGTGAACTGCCCGCCGTCGTGGGCGCGTGCGCGCGGCGGGCCCGGCGTGCGGTCGTCGTCGCCATGGCCGCCGTCGACCGGGTGCCGGCGGCCCGCGAGGCGCTCACGGCCGCCGGGTTCACCTGCGACGGGGTGCTGCTGCAGTCCTCGCGCCTGGCGCCGCTCCCCGGGGACGTGACCCGGCTCGCGGCGACCAATCCTGTGTTTCTGCTGTGGGGCGTCAGAACCCCGGTGCCTAGTGAAGGAGTTCTCCAGTGATCGGCCTGATTTCCGCCACCGCGGCGGGAGCGGCGGCACGGGACCGGCTGGCCGCGGCCTGGCCGGACCGGACGCGGGTGTACGAGGGACCCGTCAAAGAGGCGGTGCGGTCCGCGTTCGCCGAGTGCGAGCAGCTGGTGTGCTTCCTGGCGACGGGTGCGGTGGTACGGCTGCTCGCACCGCTGCTGGGCGACAAGACGGCCGATCCGGGTGTGGTCTGCGTGGACGAGGGTGGCCGGTTCGCGGTGTCGCTGGTCGGCGGGCACGGCGGCGGGGCCAACGAACTCGCCCGCGAAGTCGGTGAGTTGCTCGGTGCCGAGCCGGTGGTGACGACCGCGACGGACTCGGTGGGGCTCGCGGGTCTGGACACGCTGGGACTGCCCTACGAGGGCTCGGTCGCGGCCGTGTCCCGCGCCCTGCTGGACGGTGAACCGGTCGCGCTGGAGGCCGAGTTGGCCTGGCCGCTGCCGCCGCTGCCGACCTCGGCTCAGGCGGCGTACACGATCCGGCTCACCGACCGGGCCGTCGAGCCCGGCGAGCGCGAGGTGCTGCTGAGGCCGCCGTCGCTGGTGGTCGGGGTCGGCGCCTCCAAGGGCGCGCCGGTGGAGGAGGTGCTGGGTCTGGTCGAGGGCGCGCTGCGGGAGGCGGGGCTCTCGCCGCGGTCCGTGGCCGAACTCGCCACCGTGGACGCCAAGTCCGAGGAGCCGGGCATCGTGGCCGCCGCAGCGCGGCTGGGGGTGCCGCTGGTGACGTACTCCGCCGAGGAACTGGCCGCCGTCGAGGTGCCCAATCCGTCAAACGCGCCGCTCACGGCCGTCGGCACGCCGTCGGTGGCGGAGGCGGCGGCTCTGGTGCGCGGCGGCGAACTCCTCGTGCCCAAGAAGAAGTCGCACGGCCGCCCCGCCATGGCGACCTGTGCCGTCGTACGGCGTCCGGGGCGCGGGCGGCTCGCGGTGGTCGGGCTCGGGCCCGGCGCCCGGGACCTGCTGACCCCGCGGGCGGCGGCCGAGTTGCGCCGGGCCTCGGTGCTGGTCGGGCTCGACCAGTACGTGGACCAGATCCGCGACCTGCTGCGTCCCGGCACCCGGGTGCTGGAGTCGGGGCTCGGCGCCGAGGAGGAGCGGGCGCGCACGGCGGTCGCCGAGGCCCGCGAGGGGCATGCGGTCGCGCTGATCGGCAGCGGAGACGCGGGCGTGTACGCCATGGCGTCCCCGGCGCTCGCCGAGGCCTCCGACGACATCGACGTGGTCGGGGTGCCCGGGGTGACGGCCGCGCTGGCCGCCGCGGCGGTCCTGGGCGCGCCGCTGGGCCACGACCACGTGTCCATCAGCCTGTCCGACCTGCACACGCCGTGGGAGGTCATCGAGCGGCGGGTGCGGGCGGCGGCCGAGGCGGACATCGTCGTCACCTTCTACAACCCGCGCTCCCGGGGCCGCGACTGGCAGCTGCCGAAGGCGCTCGCGATCCTCGCCGGGCACCGGGAGCCGACGACGCCGGTGGGTGTCGTGCGCAACGCGTCCCGGCCGGACGAGTCGAGCCGGGTCACGACCCTCGCCGAACTGGATCCGGCGTCGGTCGACATGATGACGGTCGTCACCGTGGGCAACACGGCCACCCGGATCATCGCGGGACGCATGGTGACACCGCGCGGCTACCGCTGGCAGGAACGCACCCAGGAGGGCGCCCAGTGAACCCTGTGGCCCGTGTGGTCCACCCCATCGAGCAGGAGTCCTTCCGCCGGCTGCGCGCCCGCCTGGACACCTCGCACTTCCCGCCGCTCACCCGGGCGGTGGTGGAGCGGGTCATCCACTCCGCCGCCGACCCGGAGTACGCGACCGATCTCGTCATGGCCGAGGACGACCTGGTCAAGGCGCACGCGGCGCTGCACGCCGGGGCGCCGGTCGTCGTGGACGTGGAGATGGTCGCGGCCGGCATCACCCGCCGGGAGACGGTCTGCCGGCTGAAGGAGGCCTCGTCCGGCCCCGGGCTGACCCGTTCGGCCCATGCCGTCCGGCTCGCCTACGAGCAGGTCGGACCCGGCGCCCTGTGGGTGATCGGCTGCGCGCCGACCGCCCTGGAGGAGCTGCTCACCCTGGACGCCTCCCCCGCGCTCGTCATCGGCCTGCCCGTCGGTTTCGTCGGCGCGGCCGAGTCCAAGGCCGCGCTGCGCGCGAGCGGGCTGCCCGCCGTGAGCAACGTGTCCGAGAAGGGCGGGTCGGCGGTCGCCGCCGCCGCGCTCAACGCCCTGCTGTACCACCCCGTTTCGCCTGAGGAGACCTCGTGACCACCCCGCCCGCCCTGCTCATCGCCGGACACGGCACCCGTGACGACGCCGGAGCCGAGGCGTTCCGCGACTTCGTGCGGCAGTTGCAGCTCCGCTCCGACATGCCGGTCGCGGGCGGCTTCATCGAGCTGTCCGCGCCGCCGCTGGGCGAGGTCGTCGCCGGACTGGTGGCGCGGGGCGTACGCCGGTTCGCCACCGTGCCGCTGATGCTGGTGTCCGCCGGGCACGCCAAAGGCGACATCCCGGCCGCGCTGGCCCGCGAGAAGGAACGGCACCCGGGCATCTCGTACACCTACGGCCGTCCGCTGGGCCCGCACCCGGCGCTGCTGAGCGTGCTGGAGCGGCGGCTGGACGAGGCGCTGGGCTCCGCCGCGAGGAGCCCCGAGGACCGGGCCGATGTGACCGTGCTGCTGGTGGGGCGCGGCTCCACCGACCCCGACGCCAACGCCGAGGTCTACAAGGCGGCGCGGCTGCTGTGGGAGGGGCGCGGGTACGCCGGGGTGGAGACGGCGTTCGTGTCGCTGGCGGCGCCGGACGTGCCGAGCGGGCTGGACCGGTGCGCGGCGCTGGGGGCACGGCGGATCGTCGTACTCCCCTACTTCCTGTTCACCGGGATCCTGCCGGACCGGGTGCGGCAGCAGACCGAGGGGTGGGCGGCCGCGCACCCGGAGATCGAGGTGCGGTCGGCGGATGTCATCGGACCCGAGCCGGAGCTGCTGGACCTGGTGACGGAGCGGTACGAGGAGGCTGTCAAGGGCGATCTGCGCATGAACTGCGACTCGTGCGTCTACCGGATCGCGCTGCCGGGCTTCGAGGACAAGGTGGGGCTGCCGCAGCAGCCGCACTTCCACCCGGACGACGACGGCCACCACGGCTCCGGGCACGGTCACGGGCATCACCATCACGGGGGGCACTCGCACAGCCATGCGCACTGACGGGACTGGGTCCGGGCACGATCTGCGGCATCACGGGGACGCCGAAGTGCGCGACGACGGGGCGGCGTTGACCGACCTCGCCGTCAACGTCCGTGCGGACACGCCCCCGCCGTGGCTGCGGGAGGAGATCGCCGGCTCGCTGTCGTCCCTCGCGGCCTATCCGGACGGGCGGGCCGCGCGGGCGGCGGTGGCGGCGCGGCACGGGCTGCCGGTGGAGCGGGTGCTGCTGACGGCGGGCGCGGCGGAGGCGTTCGTGCTGCTCGCCCGCGCGCTGAAGGTACGGCGACCGGTCGTGGTGCATCCGCAGTTCACCGAGCCGGAGGCGGCGCTCCGGGACGCGGGGCACAGCGTGGACCGGGTGCTGCTGCGGGCGGAGGACAGGTTCCGGCTGGATCCGGCGGCGGTGCCGGAGGAGGCGGACCTGGTGGTCATCGGGAATCCGACCAACCCGACGTCGGTGCTGCATCCGGCGGAGGCGATCGCCCGACTCGCCCGGCCCGGGCGGGTGCTGGTGGTCGACGAGGCGTTCATGGACGCGGTGCCGGGTGAGCGGGAGGCGCTGGCCGGGCGGACCGATGTGCCGGGGCTGGTCGTGCTGCGCAGTCTGACCAAGACCTGGGGGCTGGCCGGGCTGCGGATCGGGTATGTGCTGGCTCCTGTGGAGATCATCGCCGAACTGGAGCGGGCTCAGCCGTTGTGGCCGGTGTCCACGCCCGCGCTGGCCGCCGCTCGGGCGTGTGTGACGCCGCGGGCGCTGGCGGAGGCGGGGCATGCGGCGCATCGCATCGCTGCGGACCGGGTCCATCTGGTGGCGGGGCTGTCGGAGTTCGCCTCCCTGGGAGTACGGGTGGTGGGGCCTGCGGAGGGGCCGTTCGTGCTGGTCCGTATGCCGGGGGCCGCGGCGGTACGGCACCGGTTGCGTGAGCTTGGCTATGCGGTGCGGCGGGGGGACACGTTTCCGGGGCTCGGTGCGGAATGGGTGCGGGTGGCGGTGCGGGACCGGGTCACGGTGAGCGGGTTTCTGTCGGCGCTGTCCGTCGCGCTCCGGTAGCCGGGCTCCGCCTCGCCCACCCGCTCGGGCCGGGAGGCCGCTCCCTACCCGGCGTGACGGCCGAGCCCCCGCCGCACGGCCGAGCGGGGAGCGGCACCGGCAGGTGACTCAGCCCTTGCGGCGCCGGGCCACCGTCACCGCTCCCCCGCCGAGCAGCACCAGCGCCAGCGCGCCGCCCGCGATGTACGGGGTCGCGGAGCTGCCGCCGGTCTCCGCGAGGTCCTGTCGGGCTCCCTGGGGCTTCACGCCGGCGGCCGGGTCGTGGCTCGGCACCGGGTGCCCGCTCGGCGGGACGGTCGGGGACTCGCAGGTGGCCTTCGCCAGGGTGACCGTGCCTTCGACGTCGGCCACGTTGAGCTTCAAGGGGTTGACGGAGACCTTGAGTTCGAGGGCGGTGGCGGCGGCCGTGCGGGTCGTGGTGCGCCGCTGGGCGAGGTCGAGGCGGACCTCGCCGACGCCGGGCACCTTGACCTCGCTCGGGCCGCCGGCGGTCAGGGTGACGCGCTTGCCGAGGACGGTGACGGAGCCGAGGACGTTCGCGTCGGCCACGGGCGCCTTGCCCGCCTCGCAGGTCGCCCTGGCGGTGACCGTGCCGACCTCGATCAGGGACAGCAGGGGCAGGCCGGGGACGTGCAGCTTGGCGTCGACGAGCCGGACCGAGCCCTCGGCGCGCCGGGCGGTCACGGTGGCCTTCGCCGAGGCGACGTCCGCGCCGAGGACCGTGAACGGCCTGCCGTCGGCCACGCCGTCGAGCCGGGCGGACAGCGCGGTCCGGTCGGCGCTCTGCGGTGCCTGGACCTCGTTGAGGGAGACGGCGAGCGGCACGTCGACGGTCTTGTTGAGCAGGGACACGTCGAGCCCGGTGCGCAGGACGACGGCGGAGGCGCGACCGTGGTCACCGGTCGCGTGCGCGGCGCCCGCGCCGAGGACCGCGGGCGCCGCCGCGAGGGCGGTGACCGTCGCCGCGGCGGCGAGTCGGCGTGCGGGCATGCGGAAGTTGTTGCTGTTCAAGGCGGTGGGACCCCCAGTGGGAACATGCTTGGGACCCGTCAACCTTGTACGCACTGTGGGTGAACGGTCAGCAATCCTGCGTCACTTCACTCAAACGTGAATCTCCCGCACGTCGGTTCGAATCAGCGGGCACAGGTGTTCCCGACGGTCCCTTGCGCCCCTGCGCGCCTACTCGATCACGATCCCGTTCAGCACCACCCGGCGCGGTGCCGCCAGCACCCGTACGTCCGCGCGCGGGTCGGCCTCGTACACCACGAGGTCGGCCGGTGCGCCCTCCACGAGGTTGGGGGCGGCGAGAAAGGCGCGGGCGCCCCAGCACGCCGCCGAGACGGCGTCCACGGCGGGGATGCCTGCGGTGACGAGTTCCGCCACCTCCGCCGCGACCAGTCCGTGGGCCAGCGAGCCGCCGGCGTCCGTGCCGGCGTAGACCTGGATACCGGCGTCGTAGGCGTTGCGGACGGTGTCGTAGCGGCGCTCGTGCAGCCGGCGCATGTGTGCCGACCAGCGCGGGAACTTCTTCTCGCCGCCGTCCGCGAGCCGCGGGAACGTGGCGATGTTCACGAGGGTGGGGACGATCGCGACCTCCCGCTCGGCGAAGAGCGGGATCAGGTCGTCCGTGAGACCGGTGGCGTGCTCGACGCAGTCGATGCCCGCCTCGACCAGGTCGCGCAGGGAGCTCTCCGCGAAGCAGTGCGCGGTGACGCGGGCGCCGAGCCGGTGTGCCTCGGCGATGGCCGCCTCGACCGCCTCGCGCGGCCAGCAGGGGGCGAGGTCGCCGAGATCGCGGTCGAGCCAGTCGCCGACCAGCTTCACCCAGCCGTCGCCGCGCTCGGCCTCCTGGGCGACGTAGGCGACCAGGTCGTCCGGCTCGATCTCCCAGGCGTAGTTGCGGATGTAGCGACGGGTGCGGGCGATGTGCCGGCCGGCCCGTTTGATCTTCGGCAGATCCTCGCGGTCGTCGATCCAGCGTGTGTCGGACGGCGAACCGGCGTCCCGGATCAGCAGGGTGCCGGCATCGCGGTCGGTGAGCGCCTGCTTCTCGGCAGTGCCCGCGTCGACCGGGCCGTCCGGGCCGAGGCCCACATGGCAGTGCGCGTCGGCCAGGCCGGGCAGCGCCCAGCCCTCGACGGTACGGACGTCCCGGGCCCCGGCGGGGCGGTCGTAGGTCACCCGGCCCCCGACCACCCACAGCTCGTCGCGGACGTCCTCGGGTCCGACGAGGACCCGCCCCTTCACGTGCAGCACCGCGCCATCGCTCATGCTCTGCACCTTAACGACCTACGGCTGGTCCTTACCCACCTGGTCCGAGGTCTCCTCCTCGACCTCGGCCATCGCCGGGTCCAGGAGCCGGGACAGGAAGTGGCGGGTGCGTTCGTGCTGCGGGTCGCCGATGACCTGGTCGGGGGTGCCGTCCTCGACGATCACGCCGCCGTCCATGAAGACGACCCGGTCGGCGACCTCGCGGGCGAAGCTCATCTCGTGGGTGACGACCATCATCGTCATGCCCTCGCGGGCGAGCATGCGCATGACGGCGAGGACATCGCCGACCAGTTCCGGGTCGAGGGCGGACGTCGGCTCGTCGAAGAGCATGACCTCCGGGCCCATCGCCAGCGCCCGGGCGATCGCCACGCGCTGCTGCTGGCCGCCGGAGAGGGAGGAGGGGTAGGCCTCCGCCTTCTCGGCCAGGCCGACCCGGGCGAGGTTCTCGGCGGCGATCCTCACGGCCGTCGCCTTGTCCCGCCTGAGGACCCTGCGCTGGGGCAGCGTGAGGTTCTCGGTGACGCTGAGGTGGGGGAAGAGGTTGAACTGCTGGAAGACCATGCCGATGCGGCGGCGTACGGCGTCGATGTCGACGTCCGGGTCGGTGAGTTCGGTGCCGCCGACGAAGACCTGGCCCTTGGTGGGCTCCTCCAGCAGGTTCACACAGCGCAGGAGGGTCGACTTGCCGGAGCCGGAGGGGCCGATGACGCAGACGACCTCGCCCCGGCCGATCTCCAGGTCGATGCCGCGCAGGACGTGGTTGTCGCCGAAGGACTTGTGCAGGTCCTGGACGCGGATCTCGGGGCGGGTCACTTGATCTCCTTCTGGGCCTTGGCCTCCAGACGGCGGGCGACGAAGCCGAGCGGGATGGTGACCAGCAGATAGCACAGGCCCGCGACCAGGATCGGCGTGGAGTTGGCGGTGGTGCTCGCCAGGTCCCGGCCGTACTTGGACAGCTCGCGCTCCTCCAGGGTCACGCCCAGCAGCAGCACCAGGGAGGAGTCCTTGAAGAGCATGATCAGCTCGTTGGTGAGCGGCGGGAGGATGATCCGGAAAGCCTGCGGGATGATGATGGAGATCATCGCGCGGGCGGGCGAGAAGCCCAGCGAACGCGCCGCCTCCATCTGCCCCTTGGGCACCGCCTGGATGCCGGCGCGGAACGTCTCCGCCATGTAGGCGGCACCGATGAGTCCGAGGCCGAGCGCACCCTTGCCGTAGGTGCCGCCGGGGATCTCCGTGCCCGGGAAGGCCAGCGGGACGGCCACCGCGATGAAGACGAAGATCAGCAGGGCGGGCAGGCCGCGGAAGATCTCGATGTAGACGCCGGCCACCCAGCGGTACGGCCCCACGGAGGACAGCCGCATCAGCGCGATGACCAGGCCGAGCACCAGTCCGAGGACGAAGCCGGACACCGTGTACAGGACGGTGTTCTTCAGCGCCAGCGTGATGACGTCCGGCCACATCTGCTTCGCGATGCCGCCCTGCGCGAACTGGTTCTGCAGCCGGCCCCAGTCCGCCGTGACCGCGATGGCGACCACGGCGGCGACGAAGACGGCGTACTGGACACCGCGCGACAGCCGGCGCTTCTGGCGTCGCGTCAGCCCCTGCTTCTTCGGCTGGAGTTGTACGTCCGCGTCGGTCATGAGGCGGCGAGAGAGGCCACGGAGGCGTGGTACGGCCCGATCCACTGCTCGTAGAGCTTCTTGTAGGTGCCGTCGGCCTTGGCGTCCTTCAGTGCCTTGTCGATGGCATCGCGCAGCGCCGTGTTGCCCTTCTTGACCGTGAAGCCGTACTGCTCGCCGGTCTTGAGGTTGTCGACGACCTTGAACTTGTCCGCGTTGGCCTTGTCCTTCAGCCAGCCCTGGACGACCGGGTAGTCGATGACGACGGCCTGGACCTGGCCGGTGCGCAGGCCGTTGAGGACCGCGTCGGAGGACTCGAAGGAGATCGGGTCGTAGCCCTTGCCCTTGACGTAGTCCTCGCCGGTGGTCTGCGCCTGGGCGCCGAGCTTCCTGCCCTTGGCCTTGACGTCGGCGAGCGAGGTGATGCCGCTGTTCTTGGCGACGAGGACGGCCTGGGTGGCCTCGAAGTACGGGTCGGAGAAGTCGACGTTCTTCTTGCGCTCGGGCGTGATCGTCATGCCGGCGGCGGCCAGGTCGCACTGGCCGGAGTTCAGGAAGGCGCCGGTCTTGAAGTTCTCGAACGGCGTGTCGACGATCTGCTGCTTGACGCCGAGGTTCTTGGCGACGAGGTCGATGAGGGAGACGTCGAAGCCCTGCACCTTGCCGTTGATCTCCGACTGGAACGGCGGGTACGGCAGGTGGGTGCAGGTGGTCAGCTGACCGGCCTTGACGACGTGGACGCCCTTGACGGTGGCACCGCCGCTCCCCCCGCTCGAGGAGCAGCCGGCCACGACGAGGACCAGCCCGGCGGTCGCGGTGGTGGCAGCCAGGAGGCGGGTCCGGCGTCCGAGGAGCGTTTTCATGGGGGAATCTTCTCTGTGGGGGAACTGTGGGTTCCGATTATAAGGAAGAGTTTGAGTCTCTCAAACCAAACCGATGGTCAGGGGGTGGTTGGACCTAAGATCGGTGGAGTTGCCCCCGCTGGCGGTGTACGACCTCTCCGTTCCCTTCCACACGGCGGTCACCGCAGGCCGGATCCGGGGGGCATTCGCCGTGCACCCGGAGATCGGCTTCGTGTCGCTGGCGCACGCGGAGGCGGCGAGCGGGAACACCGATCCGGTCGCGGAGATCGGCGAGGCGATGCGGGCGCAGGGCGCGCTGTTCTACCTGGACGCGGTCGCCATCGCGGGCGCGGAGCCGGTGCTGCCGGACGCGCCGCGGCGCTCCTGTCTGTCCCTGCTGGACCGGAAGGAGCGCTGGACCGACGCGGGCCGCAAGGTGCTGCCGCACGCTCCGGCGCAGTTGGAGATGCCGACGCTGGAGGCATGCCTGGAGCGGATCGAGTCGGTGGGGCTCGACGGGGTGATGGACCGGCACCGGAGCGTCGCGCCGGCCACGCGGGCCGGTGCGGTGGCCCTGGGCGGGGGCCTTGAGCCGTATGTGTACGAGGAGAAGGACGCGGCGCCGGTGGCCACCACGCTTCGGGTGCCGTCGGGCATGCTCGCCGCGGAGTTGGTGACGCACGCCCTGGCCGACGACCCGACACTGCCGGTCGCCGCCGGCGGTGGGGCGCTGCCCGAGGAGATGATCCGGGTCGACCACTACGGTGCGGATGCCTCGCCGGAGACGGTGCAGAGGTGCCTGGCGGCGCTCGGGACGGCGCTCGGAGCCTGACGCCGGGCCCTGGGAGCTCCGGCCCCCTGCGTGTCGCTCCCCCACGTCGATGTCAGTGGCCCGTGCCATCCTCCCCGTATGACCACGCCCCAGACCCCGCACACCCTCCCCGACGGCCGGCCCGTCCCCCCGATGACCGGGTCCGAGCGCGCCATGCTGGAGGGCTGGCTGGACTTTCACCGGGCCACGCTGGAGCTGAAGTGCCGGGGGCTGGACGACGCGCAGGTGCGGCAGGCCTCCGCCGAGCCTTCGTCGTTGACGCTGCTCGGGCTCGTGCAGCACCTCGCCGAAGTCGAACGGAACTGGTTCCAGCGGGTGCTGGCCGGGCTGGACGTGCCGCCGGTGTTCGAGGAGGAGACGGGGTACGCCCTCGATCCGGGGCGGGGGCTGGAGGCGGTCCTGGGCGTGTGGCGGCGGGAGATCGCGCGCGGCCGGGAGCTGCTCGCCGGGCGGGACCTGGCGGACACCGGGCGGATCGTCGACGAGCCGATGACGGGCGTCGAGGTCAGTGTGCGCTGGGTGCTGATCCACCTCATCGAGGAGTACGCCCGGCACAACGGGCATGCCGACATTCTGCGTGAACGAATCGACGGGGTCACCGGAGCCTGAATTCAATTTAGTTTCACAATTCCCGCCACTTTTCCGGGTGGCAGCTTCCCGTCTTCTTCTGCCCGCTTTTTGCAAGACTAAACAGGGAAGTTTCCCAGCGATTTTTTGACGGTTTCCACCATGTGACACACTCCACAGTGCGGTAACTTTGTCCCGATTTGATGCGGGTCAATTCCGGCATTTCGCCATGCCCTCGCTGCGGCCCAGCAACCACGCCCGTGCATTTCCTAATTCACCTCGCTAAATTCGTGCCGCATGACTGCCGCACCCGCAGACCTGCTCATCGACCAGCCGGCGGTGACTGACGGAGCCGCGCTCTGGCGTCTCGCCAAGGACTCGAAAACCCTCGACCTGAACTCCTCGTACAGCTATCTGCTGTGGTGCCGGGACTTCGCCGGCACCTCGGCGGTGGCGCGCGGTGCGGACGGGGAACCGGTCGGTTTCGTCACCGGCTATGTGCGGCCGGAGCACCCCCGCACCCTGCTCGTCTGGCAGGTGGCCGTCGACTCCGGCCACCGGGGCCTCGGCATCGCGGCCGCACTGCTGGACGGGCTGACGACGCGCCTGGTCGCCGAGCGCGGCGTCACCGACGTGGAGACCACCATCACCCCGGGCAACACCGCCTCGGAGCGGCTGTTCACCTCGTTCGCCGCCCGGCACGGCGCGCGCCTGGAGCGTGCGGTGCTGTTCCCCGCCGAGCTTTTCCCGGACGGCCCGCACGACCCCGAAGTCCTCTATCGCATCGGCCCGTTGACCGACATCACCGCCCACTGAGGAGCGATTCACCGTGACCATCACCCAGCCCGACCTCAGCGTCTTCGAGACACTCGAGTCCGAGGTGCGCAGCTACTGCCGCGGCTGGCCCACGGTCTTCGACCGCGCGCAGGGCAGCCGGATGTTCGACGAGGACGGTCATGCCTACCTCGACTTCTTCGCCGGTGCCGGCTCACTCAACTACGGCCACAACAACCCCGTGCTCAAACGGGCGTTGATCGACTATCTGTCCCGGGACGGGGTGACCCACGGGCTGGACATGTCGACCACGGCCAAGCGGTCCTTCCTGCAGACCTTCCAGGATCTGGTGCTGCGCCCGCGCGATCTGCCGTACAAGGTCATGTTCCCGGGGCCGACCGGCACCAACGCCGTGGAGTCGGCGCTGAAGCTGGCCCGCAAGGTGAAGTCGCGCGAGGCGATCGTGTCGTTCACCAACGCCTTCCACGGGATGTCGCTGGGCTCGCTCGCGGTCACCGGCAACGCCTTCAAGCGGGCCGGCGCGGGCATTCCGCTGGTGCACGGCACGCCGATGCCGTTCGACAACTACTTCGACGGCACGGTCCCGGACTTCCTGTGGTTCGAGCGGCTGCTGGAGGACCAGGGCTCCGGGCTCAACAAGCCTGCCGCGGTGATCGTGGAGACCGTGCAGGGCGAGGGCGGCATCAATGTGGCCCGGCCCGAATGGCTGCGCGCGCTGAAGGAGTTGTGCGAGCGGCAGGACATGCTGCTGATCGTCGACGACATCCAGATGGGGTGCGGGCGGACTGGTGCCTTCTTCTCGTTCGAGGAGGCGGGCATCACGCCCGACATCGTCACCGTCTCCAAGTCCATCAGCGGCTACGGGCTGCCGATGTCGCTGTGCCTGTTCAAGCCGGAGCTGGACGTCTGGGAGCCGGGCGAGCACAACGGCACCTTCCGGGGCAACAACCCCGCTTTCGTCACCGCCACCGCGGCGCTGGAGGCGTACTGGACCGACGGCTCGGCCATGGAGAAGCAGACCCGCGCCCGTGGCGAGCAGGTCGAGCAGGCACTGATCGCCATCACCGAGGAGAACCTCGCCGACGTGAAGGAGTACCGCGGGCGCGGGCTGGTGTGGGGCATGGAGTTCCACGACAAGGACCGGGCCTCGCGGATCGCGCGGCGGGCCTTCGAGCTCGGGCTGCTCATCGAGACGTCCGGCCCGCAGGGCGAGGTCGTCAAGCTGCTGCCCGCCCTCACCATCACCCCCGACGAACTGGACGAGGGGCTGAGCATCCTGGCCCGCGCCGTCCGCGAGACCGTCTGACCCACCCTCTGATCAACCGAGAGAGAACATCACCGTGATCGTCCGATCGTTCAAGGACATCGAAGGCACCGACCGGCACGTCAAGTCGAAGTCCGGCACCTGGGAGAGCAAGCGGATCGTCCTCGCAAAGGAGCGGGTCGGCTTCTCCCTGCACGAGACCATTCTGTACGCCGGCACCGAGACGTCGATGTGGTACGCCAACCACATCGAGGCCGTCGTCTGCACCCGGGGCGAGGCCGAACTCACCGACCACGAGGCCGGGACGACGTACACCATCACGCCCGGCACCATGTACCTCCTCGACGGGCACGAGCGGCACACGCTGCGCGTCAAGGAGGACTTCCACTGCATCTGCGTGTTCAATCCGCCGGTGACCGGACGGGAGGACCACGACGAGAACGGCGTCTACCCGCTGCTCACCGAGCCCGAGGAGGTGTGAGAACCCATGACCACTGCCCCCGTGAAGGATCTCTACCCGACCCGTGGCGCCACCGAGGTGACCGTCCCGCGTCAGGACCCGGTCGTCTGGGGCTCCCCGGACACCCCCGGCCCGATCACCGCGGCCGAGCTGCAGGGGTACGAGCGTGACGGCTTCCTCGCCATCGACCAGCTGATCACCCCGGACGAGGTCGAGGTCTACAAGCGCGAGCTGGACCGGCTGGTCACCGACCCGGCGATCCGCGCCGACGAGCGGTCCATCGTGGAGCCGAAGTCCAAGGAGATCCGCTCGGTCTTCGAGGTGCACAAGATCAGCGAGGTGTTCGCGAACCTGGTGCGCGACCCGCGCGTGGTCGGGCGAGCCCGGCAGATCCTCGGCTCGGACGTGTACGTCCACCAGTCCCGGATCAACGTCAAGCCCGGCTTCGGCGCGAGCGGCTTCTACTGGCACTCGGACTTCGAGACCTGGCACGCCGAGGACGGTCTGCCGAACATGCGCACGGTGTCCGTCTCGATCGCGCTGACCGAGAACTTCGACACCAACGGCGGCCTGATGATCATGCCGGGCTCGCACCGGACGTTCCTGGGCTGCGCCGGCGCCACTCCCGAGGACAACTACAAGAAGTCGCTGCAGATGCAGGACGCGGGCACGCCCTCGGACGAGGCGCTGACCGCGCTGGCCGGCGAGCACGGCATCCGGCTGTTCACCGGCAAGGCCGGCTCGGCGACCTGGTTCGACTGCAACTGCATGCACGGCTCGGGCGACAACATCACCCCGTTCCCGCGCAGCAACGTGTTCATCGTGTTCAACAGCGTGGACAACGCGGCCGTCGAGCCCTTCGCGGCACCGGTGCGCCGGCCCACGTTCATCGGAGCAAGGGATTTCACTCCCGTCCGGTGAGCGGAGATCGGCCGGGGGTCCGGGGGTTGCCCCCCGGAGAATGCAGCATCGGAGCAAGGGATTTCACTCCCGTCCGGTGAGCGGAGATCGGCCGGAGGTCCGGGGGTCGTCCCCCGGAGAATGCAGCATCGGAGCAAGGGATTTCACTCCCGTCCGGTGAGCGGAGATCGGCCGGGGGTCCGGGGGTCGTCCCCCGGAGAATGCAGCATCGGGGCGCGGGACTTCACGCCGGTGAAGTAGTCGCCGGACGTACGGCTCCGGGCCGGGGCCTCCTCGTGTGGGACGGGGGGCTCCGGCCCGGTCATGCCGTCAGCCGGACAGCACGTCCAGCAGGCGGTCCACGTCCGCTTCCGTGTTGTAGAGGTGGAAGGACGCCCGCAGATTGCCGGCGCGGTTGGAGACCTCGATGCCCGCGCGGCTCAACTCCGGCTGGCGGGCGCCCAGTCCGGGCACGGAGACGATGGCCGACCCCGGGGCGGCCAGCGGTTCGTGGCCGAGCGAGGCGAGTCCGGTGCGGAACCGGTCGGCCAGCGCCAGGTCATGCGCCTGCACGGCGGCCACACCCAGCTCCTCGATCAGGGCCAGCGACCGCGCCACCCCGGTGTAGGTGAACAGGGCCGGGCTGACGTCGAAGCGCCGTGCGGAGTGGGCCAGTTCGGTCACCGGGCCGTAGCAGCTGTTCCACGGTTCCTCGGCCGCGACCCAGCCCGCCAGCAGCGGGGACAGCCCGCCGAAGTCCTCGGGGACGACGAGGAAGGCCGCCCCGTGCGGGCCCAGCAGCCACTTGAAGGTCGTCGCGACGGTGAAGTCGTGGGCGTCGGCGTCCATCGACAGCCAGCCGGCGGCCTGGGAGAAGTCGACGTAGGTGCGCGCACCGTGGGCCCGGGCCGCCTCGCGCAGGGCGGGCAGGTCGGCGATCCGGCCGTCGGCGGACTGGGCGGCGCTGACCGCGACCAGGACGGTGCCCGGACGGACCGACTCGGCGAGCCGTTCCAGCGGCACCGCGCGCACCTTGAGGTCGCCGCGCGCGTGGAACGGGTTCAGCACGGAGGTGAAGTCGTCCTCGGCGGTGAGCACTTCTGCGCCCGCGGGCAGCGAGGCGGCGATCAGGCCGGTCTGGGCGGAGACCGAAGGGCCCGCCGCCACCCGGGTGACCGGCACTGCGGCCAGCCGGGCGAACGCGGCCCGGGCGACCTCGACGTCGTCGAACAGCGGATCCAGCGGCCGGCCCTCGGCCCGGATGGCCACCGCCTCGTGCAGCGCGGCGACCGTGCGGGCCGGGAGCAGGCCGCTGCTCGCGGTGTTCAGGTAGGTGTTCTTGGGGGCGAACTCGGCGCGGACGAGGCTGTCGAACGTCTCCCTGTTCTTCATGGGTCCACTCTGTGGCCCCGTGAAGTCCCCGTCCATTGCGAATTTTTGCGTGGATCCCCTCAGGACTTCTTATACGTCCGCCCCGACCTGCGGTTTCAGCCCTGCTGCGGCACCGCGCACCCGTCCGGCCCACAGGCTGCCCCGTCCGCCTGGTCTCCCTGCTCGACCAGCTTCAGCGGGGAGCGCTCGCCCCAGGCCTGGCTGAGCGCCTGGGTGAAGACCTCGGCGGGCTGGGCGCCGGAGACGCCGTACTTCCGGTCCAGGACGAAGAAGGGCACGCCGGTCGCGCCGAGCTCGGCGGCCTCGCGCTCGTCGGCACGGACCTCGCCGGCGTAGCGGGACGGGTCGGCGAGCACCTCGCGGACGGCCTCGGCGTCGAGACCGGACTCCACGGCCAGCTCGACGAGCCGCTCGTCGCCCTCGGTGAAGACGGAGCGCTCCTCGGCGAAGTTCGCCCGGTAGAGGATCTGGATCAGCTCGTCCTGCCTGCCCTGCTCCTTGGCGAAGTGCAGCAGACGGTGCATGTCGAAGGTGTTGCCGTGGTCGCGGCCCCGGGTGCGGTAGTCCAGGCCCTCGGCCGCGGCCTGGGCGCCGAGGTTGTCCTCGCCCGCCTGGGCCTGCGCCTCGCTCATGCCGTACTTCCTGGTCAGCATGGTGATCACCGGCTGGACGTCGCCCTTGGCGCGGCCCGGGTCCAGCTCGAAGGAACGGTGTACGACCTCGACGTCCTCGCGGTGCGGGAAGGCAGCGAGCGCCTTCTCGAAGCGGGCCTTGCCCACATAGCACCAGGGGCAGGCGATGTCGCTCCAGATCTCGACGCGCATGTCTTCGGCTCTCTCCAGGTCGTACGGGCGCGGAGGCTCTCTCCCGCCGGTACGTGAACGTTCAAGCAGCGCGGTTCATTCCCGGGGCACGCCCGGTTCATTCCCGGGGCACGGAGAGGCGCAGGAAGAGGTGGTGGTCGCCCTCGGCCGGCGGGTTCTCCGGGTCCGGGACCCAGCCCTGGCGGGCGTAGAAGGCCTGGGCGCGCCGGTTGTCGGCGTGCACGTCGAGTACGGCCGTGCGCCTGCCGTCCGCCTGCCACTCCTCCACGCAGGCCGCGTGCAGGGCCGTACCGATGCCGGAGCGCCAGTGCTCGGGGTCGACATGGAACTGGAACAGCTTGACCGTGTCCGCGGGGGCCCCGTCCGGGGTGCGGAAGGAGGCGATGCCGATGATCGCTCCGTCTTCCACCACGCACAGCACATGACCGTCGGGCCGCTCGACGGCGCCGCGCCAGGCGGCGGTCCAGTCGATGCCGTCGTCCGGGAGGCCGTCCGGGTAGTACGTCGCGCGGGCCCGGTGGTGCAGCGCGGCGATCTTCTCCGCCTCGGCGGGCAGAGCGGTACGGATGACGCGGGTCCCTGTCACACGGTCACTGATCATGCAGTACAGGACGCGGCCGTCCGCTGCCCGGTTCCGAGACCCACCGCACGTGAGCGGGCCGTTCAGGTGCCGTCTCGCAGGTCGCTCGGCCAGGAGTTCCTGAACTCCAGGTGGTCGTACGTCACCACGCAGCCCTCCCCCAGCGGCGACTGGGTCATGAAGCCGACCAGCGCGTCACCGGTCTCCTTCTCGTCGCCGAGGGTGAAGAGCCGGACGAAGGTCCAGTGCGCGCCGTCCCGGGAGGCGTGGAAGGCGAAGGCCCGCCCGGTCCTGCTGACCCGCAGCCACACCGAACTCCCTTCCACGGTGAAGGAGTTGGCGTCGTCCGAGTGTCCCCGGGTGACCACCGTGCAGACGGTGGGCACGTCCGGGGAGTACTCCAGGCAGAGCTTGGCCCAGGCCCGTTCGCCCACATGGACGTAGAGCACGCCCGCGTCGAAGGACGCGTTGAACCCGACCGTGACCCGCGCGATCAACTGGAAGTCGCCTTCCGGTGCACCCAGCAGCCGGGGCGCGTCGGAGGCGGGGTCCAGGCCTTCCCCGGTGGGGGTGACGAACCGGTCCTGCCGGGGGCCGGCCCAGCCGGTGAGCACGCCGTCCTCGTACGACCAGTGCCCGTCGGGGCCGTATGTGCGCAGGAGGAAGGGGAGTTCGGGGAGTTCCACGTCCATGGTCCGATTGTCTCAGGCGTCCCGACGCAAGGTTCGAAGGCCCGGGTCCGCGCTAGGTCCTGTCGTCAAACTCCCGCCGTCCGCCCGGAGGGCGAACCTCGCGGCGTCAGGTGCGTGCTCTGGGGGTCCCCCCGGCCGAAGGCTGGGGGAGTGCCGGGCCCTGGCCCTCGTACTGGGCGTACTTGGGCCCGGGTCCGGTGCGGCGAGTGGGGGTGCCCCCTTTGGGGGAGCGTGCATGGCGTCGCGGGGCTGGGGGCACCGCCCGGCCGAAGGCTGGGGGAGGGAGTTTGACGACAGGGCCTAGCGCTCCAGGACCCCGTTGAACCGCCGGGGAAGCCCCAGCGGGTTCTCGTCCCGCAACTCGGCGGGCAGCAGGGCCGACGGCGCGTTCTGGTAGGCGACCGGCCGCAGCCACCGCTCGATGGCCGTACCGCCCACGGAGGTGGAGGTGGAGGTCGTCGCGGGGTAGGGCCCGCCGTGATGCTGGGCCGGCGCCACCGCGACCCCCGTCGGCCATGCGTTGACCACCACGCGCCCCGCCAGCGGGGTCAGCTCGGCGAGGAGCTCCGCACCCCGCCCCTGACCGGCAGCCTCCTCGGCGGACAGCTGCACCGTCGCCGTCAGGTTGCCCGGCAGCCGGGACAGCACCGCCGCCGCCTCCCCCTCGTCCTCGTAGCGGACCACCACGGTGACCGGCCCGAAGCACTCCTCCAGGAGCCGGTCGTAGGCCCCCTCCTCGGCCAGCCTGCTCGCCGGCACCGTGAGGAACCCGGCGCTGACCGTGTGCTCGCCGCCCGCGCCCGGGGTGACCGGGGAGTCCACCTCGGGGAGCTGGGCGCGCTCGGCCACCCCGGCGATGAAGTTGTCCCGCATCCGGTGGTCGAGCAGCACGCCGGCCTCGGTGTTGCTCACCGCTGCCGTCAGGGCCTTGACCAGGCCGTCGCCCGCCGCGCCGGACGGCACGAGCACCAGGCCGGGCTTGACGCAGAACTGCCCGACCCCCAGCGTCATCGACCCGGCGAGCCCGGTGCCGATCTCCTCGGCGCGCTCGGCCGTGGCGGCCTCGGTCACCAGGACCGGGTTCAGCGAGCCCAGCTCACCGTGGAACGGGATCGGCACGGGCCGGGCGGCGGACGCGTCGAAGAGGGCGCGTCCGCCCCGTACCGAACCGGTGAAGCCCGCCGCGGCGACCAGAGGGTGCTTGATCAGTTCGACGCCCGCCTCGAAGCCGTGCACCAGGCCGATGACACCCTCGGGGATGCCGTGCTCGGCGGCGGCCCGGCGCAGCACCTTGGCGACCAGCTCGGACAGGGCCGGATGGTCGGGGTGGGCCTTGACCACGACCGGGCAGCCCGCGGCGAGCGCGCTCGCGGTGTCGCCGCCGGCGACGGAGAAGGCGAAGGGGAAGTTGGAAGCGGAGTAGACGGCGACGACACCGAGCGGCACCTTGTAGCGGCGCAGGTCCGGGACGGGTGGGGTCGCCGTGTCGTCGGGGTGGTTGATGACGACGTCGAGGAAGGCGCCCTCGTCGACGATGTCGGCGAAGGCCCGCAGCTGGTAGCTGGTGCGGGCGAGTTCACCGGTCAGCCGGACCGGGCCGAGCGCGGTCTCGGCGTCGGCGGTCTCGACCAGGCCGTCCCTGGCCGCGTCCAGACCCGCGGCGGCCGAGCGCAGGAAGGCGGAGCGCACCGCACGGTCGGCGAGGGCGCCGCGCGCGGCGTGGGCCGCGCGGACCGCCGTGTCCACCTCCTGGGCTGTGGCCTCCACCGCAACCTGTTCACGCTGCTTCCCGGTACGCGGGTCGACACTCCAGACTGGTGCTGCTGCCACCGCGGGTCCCTCCAGTAAGGCCGCAAGAACTAGGGTCACCCATCAGCCGCGTTCGATATACTGAACACTGTCTCTGATGATGAATGTGCTGCTCGGAGACTATTTCCCGGCGATTGAAGGGGTCAAGGGCGATGTCGGCTGGCGAGACAGGCGGGGCCCAGGTCAAGTCCGCGGTGCGGACCGTTGAATTGCTCGAGTACTTCGCCGGCAAGCCCGGCATGCACTCCCTCGCGGCCGTGCAGGAGGCCGTGGGTTACCCCAAGTCCAGCCTGTACATGCTGCTGCGCACACTCGTGGAGCTGGGCTGGGTGGAGACCGACGCGACGGGCACGCGCTACGGCATCGGGGTGCGGGCGCTGCTGGTCGGCACGTCGTACATCGACGGCGACGAGGTGGTGGCCGCCGCCCGGCCGACCCTGGACCGGCTCTCCGACGACACCACGGAGACCATCCACCTGGCGCGGCTCGACGGCACCAACGTCGTCTATCTGGCCACCCGCCAGTCCCAGCACTATCTGCGCCCCTTCACCCGGGTCGGACGCCGGCTGCCGGCCCACTCCACCTCCCTCGGCAAGGCGATCCTCGCCACGTACACCGACGAACAGGTGCGCAAGCTGCTGCCGGAGACGCTGCCCGCGCTCACCGAGAACACCATCACCGACCGGGAGAAGCTCATCGAGGAGCTGCACCAGGTGCGGGAGCAGGGCTTCGCGGTCGACCGCGAGGAGAACACCCTCGGCCTGCGCTGCTTCGGCGTGGCGATCCCCTACCGCACCCCGGCACGGGACGCCATCAGCTGCTCGGTGCCGGTGGCCCGGCTGACCCCCGCCCACGAGCAGATGATCAGGGACGCGCTGTTCGACGCCCGCGACCGGCTGACGCTGGCGACCCGCAGGCTCTGAGCGCGGGCGGTCGTGTGCCCGCTGCCCCGCTGTCGTAGGGTCGGCTCCCATGGAGATCGCGCTGCGGCCCGTCGAGGACAGTGACCTGCCCGTGTTCCACCGGCAGATGACCGACCCGGAGGCCGTCCGGATGGCCGCGTTCGGCCCGGAGAACCCGGACGACCACGAGGCCTTCGCGGCCTACTGGCAGCGCGTGCGCGACTCCGCCCACGTGCTGCGCACGGTCCTGGCCGACGGCGAGGTGGCCGGTAACGCGGCGGTCTACGGAGTGGCCGGCGAGCGCGAGGTGACGTACTGGATCGACCGCGCCCACTGGGGCCGCGGTGTGGCGACGGCCGCGCTGCGGGCCCTGCTCGCCGAGGTGCCCGAACGGCCGCTGTACGCGCGGGCGGCGGCCGACAACGCCGCGTCGCTGCGCGTGCTGGAGAAGTGCGGCTTCCGCGAGACGGCCCGGGCCCAGGGGTACGCGAACGGACGCGGGAAGGAGATCGAGGAGGTCGTGCTCGTCCTGCAGGGCTGAGCGCCTCCCCCATGCGGCGGAGACGGATCGTCGGGCCGCAGGAGGTGAACTCCCCGCTCCGCGCGGAAGCGTTGAGCCATGCCGATCTCAACAGCCCCTGTTCCCGCCGGTGTCTCCGCCCGGCGGCGCGCGCTCCGGCTCGTCGCCATCGCCGCCTGCCTGCCGTATCTCTCCCTCAAGCTCGCCTGGATCGCCGGGAGTCACCTCGGCATCCCGGACGGCAGTCCGCTGCTGGAGCACCGGCTGACCATGGCGCTCATCAACGGCCTCACCGTGCTGATGGACGCGACCGTGGTCGTGCTGGCGCTGCTGCTGACACGCCCGTGGGGGCGGCGGGTGCCCGCCTGGCTGCTCGCGGTGCCGATGTGGCTCGCCGTGGGACTCCTCGCGCCCATCATGGTGGGCTTCCCCCTGCAACTGGTCCTGCACGGCGGCGAAGGCGGCCGCAGCGACGGTAGACCCTTCCTGGCCGACTGGGTCTTCAGCGTGGTCTACAGCGGGTTCATCGTGCAGGGACTGGCTCTGGGCACGCTGTTCGCCGGGTACGCCCGTGAGCGCTGGGGGCATCTGTGGCGGGGGCGGGTCGGGGAACTGCCGGCCGGGAGCAGGCCGGCGAAGGCACAGCGGCGGACGGCCGTGACGGCGGCTCTCGTCGCGCTGTTCCCGGGCACGGTGCGGCTGTTGTGCGCCTGTGGGGCGGCGGACCTGGACCGCGGCGGCCATCGGTCCATGCAGTGCGTCTACGTCCTCTTCCTCGCCGCGGCCGTCACCGGTGCCTGGCAGCTCGCCTTCCGCAGGGGCCGCGGGCTGCCGGTCGCCGTACCCCTGACGCTGGCCTGGACCGGTTCCGGGGCGGTGGCCTGCTGGGCCGGATGGGTGTGGCTGGCGGTGCTGGTGTCGGGTGACAGGCCGACAGCGCTGACCGATCTCACCTACGCTGGGCAGATGGTCAGCGGCTTCCTCGTGGCGAGCGTCATCGCCCGCTTCCTCAGGGACCGGACCGTCAAGGCGCCGCGGTGACAGGAGCGTTGCAGCCGCTGTTCGGCGGCCGGGCGCGGCGCCGGTGGATCCATCTGATCCTCGGCGGCGCGCTCGCCATGCCGTATGTCCTCGTCGGCTCGGTGATCGTCGGCCTGCTCACCGGTGTGGACGACGTCTTCCGGTCCCTGCCCCTCCAACTGGACTCGTTCGCGGTCGGGTTGCCGATCGCCGCCGTCACCTCGCCGTTCCCGCTGACCCGGCCGCTGGAATCGGCGGCGGTACGAGCCCTGTGCGGGATCGACGCGGACCTGCTGGCCCACGGCCCGGCCCGGACGCGGGCCGAACGGGGCCGCACGGCCATCTGGTTCACGCTGCACCTCGGCCTCGGCGGAATCATCGCCGGGATGTCGCTGGCCTTCCCGCCGTTCGCGGCGACATTGATCGTCCTACCCGTGCTCGCCGGGCTGGGCCACTCCCCGCTCGCTCCCGAACTCATCGGCTCCCCCTGGGCTTTGGCGCTGTCACCGGTCGCCGGCCTGGCCATGCTGCTCACGCTCGCCGCGTGCGCCGCCGGCTGCGGGGCCCTGCTGGCCCGCTGGGCGCCCGCGCTGCTCGGGCCCACCCCTCAGGACCGGCTGGCCGCCGCCGAGGCCCGCGCCGCCGACCTCGCCGTACGCAACCGGCTGGCCCGTGAGCTGCACGACTCCGTCGGCCACGCCCTGAGCGCCGTCACCCTCCAGGCGAGCGCGGCCCGCCGGCTCCTCGACACCGACCCGGAGTTCGTCCGCGAGGCGCTCGCCGCCATCGAGGAGACCACCCGGCGCACGGTTGGCGAACTGGACGCCGTACTGGGCGTGTTGCGGGAGGGCGACGCGCCCGGCGCCGCGCCCGCGCCGACCCTGGAGACCGACCTGGACGGGCTGCTGCGCCGGACCCGGGCCGCCGGGCAACCCGTGACGGCCACCGTCGGCACGGATCCCGCCGCACTGCCGCCGCTGGTCTCCCGCGAGGCGTACCGGATCGTGCAGGAGGGCCTGAGCAACGCGCTGAAGCACGCCGGCACGGCGGTCGCCGTCCGGATCGCCACCGCCGCCGGGCACCTGGAGATCACCGTCGAGAACCCGCTGGGCGACGTCCCGGCTCCCCGCCCCGGCGGCGGCCACGGTCTGCGCGGCATCGCCGACCGGGTGCGGCTGCTCGGCGGCACGGCTCAGGCGGGGCCGTCGGGAGACGTCTGGCGCCTGTCCGTACGACTGCCGTTGAAGTCTGCCTGATACCGCGGCGTGACCGCTGAAAGGACTCGTATGCCCCAGTCCGCGATCCGGATCGTCCTCGCCGACGACGAGCGCATGGTCCGCACCGCCCTGCGTGCCATCCTCTCCGTCGAGCCCGATGTGGAGGTGGTCGGTGAGGCGGCGACCGGTGCCGAGGCCGTGTCCGTCGTCCGGGAGCTGCGGCCCGATGTCGTCCTCATGGACGTCCGCATGCCTCAGATCGACGGCATCCGGGCCACCGAACAGATCCTCGCCACGCTCGACGAGCCGCCCCGGGTCGTGGTCGTCACCACCTTCGAGAACGACTCCTACGTGTACGACGCGCTGCGCGCCGGAGCTTGTGGGTTCCTGCTCAAGCGGGCGGACGCCGACGCCCTGGTGCAGGCGGTACGGCTGGTCGCGCGCACCGACAGCCTGCTGTTCCCGTCGGCCGTCCGGGCCCTCGCGGCCGAGCACGCCCGTACGGCGCCCGCACCGCCGGCGTGGGTGAGCAAGCTCACCGGACGTGAGAGCGAGGTGCTGCGGCACCTGGCCGCCGGACTGACCAACGCCGAGATCGCCCGGCGCATGGACGTCGGCCCCGCCACCGTGAAGTCGCACGTCGCGGCCGTGCTGGCGAAGACGGGCACCCGGGACCGCACCCAGGCGGTGATCGCCGCGTACGAGGCCGGTTTCCTGAGCACAGGATGAGAAAACGGGGCGTACGGGAACGATCGTCCCCCTCTCGATCGTCTTCGGAGCGGGATGAACAAGACGATCAGGCGGGCGTCCGTCTTCGCGCTGCTGCTCGTGCTCGCTCTGCTGGTCAGGGCGACCTGGGTGCAGTTCTACGACGGCAAGGCCCTCGCGGACGACAACGACAACCGGCGGAACGCGATCCGGACGTACTCGCGGCCGCTCGGGAACATCATCGTGGCCGGAAACGCGATCACCGGCTCCACCCGGACCAAGGGGAGCGACCTCGTATACAAGCGGACGTACACGGACGGCAGGCTCTACGCGGCGGTGACGGGCTACGCCTCGCAGGCCTATGCCCCCACCCAGCTGGAGGGTATCTACAAGGACCTGCTCAACGGCACGGACAACCGGCTGAAGAACGTGCTGGACACGCTCACCGGCAAGCGCGCCGACCCGGGCAACGTGCTCACCACGCTCGACCCGGACGTGCAGAAGGCGGCCTACCGCGCGCTCGGCGACACGAAGGGCGGCGCGGTGGCGATCGACCCGAAGACCGGCAAGATCCTCGCGGCGGTGTCCACGCCGTCGTACGACCCCGCCTCGCTCACCGACGCCAACACGGCCGGCACCGCCTGGAAGCAGCTCAACGCCGACAAGGACAAGCCGCTCACCAACCGCGCGCTGCGCCAGCCGCTGCCGCCGGGATCGACGTTCAAGCTGGTCGTGGCGGCGGCCGCATTGGAGGACGGGCTGTACAAGAACGTGGACGATCCGACCGACAGCCCCGCCCCGTACACCCCGCCCGGCACGACGCACGTGCTGGAGAACGAGAACAAGTCGGCGCCGTGCAGGAACGCCTCGATCCGCGTCGCCCTGCAGTACTCCTGCAACAACGTCTTCGGCCACATGGCCGTCCAGCTCGGCCAGGACAAGGTGAAGGCCATGGCCGAGAAGTTCGGCTTCAACGACGACAAGCAGGACGTGCCGGTGCGGGCCTACGCCAGCGGGTACCCCTCCGGCATGGACCAGGCGCAGACCGCGCTGTCCGGTATCGGCCAGTTCGATGTGACCGCGACCCCGCTGCAGATGGCCATGGTGTCCGCGGCCATAGCCAACGGCGGCAAGCTGGTCTCGCCGCATATGGTGTCGCAGATCACCGACAGTGGCGGTGAGGTGTTGCAGAACTACGACGGCAGCGCGGACACCAAGCAGATCGTCAGCTCCTCCACCGCCGAGCAGCTCCAGTCGGCGATGGAGACGGTGGTCAAGGACGGCACCGGGACGAACGCCCTGATCGACGGCGCCACGGTCGGCGGCAAGACCGGCACCGCCCAGCACGGCGAGAACAACAGCAAGACGCCGTACGCCTGGTTCACGTCCTTCGCCAAGTCCGACACCAACGGCAAGGAAGTGGCTGTCGCCGTGATGGTGGAGCAGTCGGACGCGGCTCGGTCGGAAGTGAGCGGCAACGGTCTGGCGGCGCCGGTGGCGAAGGCGATGATGCAGGCGGCGTTGAAGTGAGGCTCCCCGTGAGGAGCGTGCCTCACTTCACCCCGAGAACCTGCTCGATCGGATCGATCGCGAAGTACACGAGGAACAGCGCCGACACGGTCCACAACAGCCAGTTGACCTCTCTCGCCCGGCCCAGCACCGACTTGATCACCACGTAGGACACGAAGCCCGCGCCGATCCCGTCGGTGATGGAGTACGTGAACGGCATCGCCGCGATGGTGAGAAACGCCGGGATGGCGATCTCGTACCGGTCCCAGTCGATGTGCTTGACGTGGGTCATCATCAGGAAGCCCACCGCGATCAGCGCGGGCGCCGCCGCCTGGAGCGGGACGATGGTGAGCAGCGGGGTGAGGAAGAGGGCGAGGCCGAACAGGCCCCCGGTGACGAGGTTGGCGAGGCCGGTGCGGGCACCCTCGCCGACGCCGGCCGCGGACTCGATGTAGGCGGTGTTGGAGGAGGCGGAGCCGATGCCGCCGACGGCGGCCGCGGCGCCGTCGATGAACAGCACCCGGCCGATGCCGGGCACCTGCCCCTTCTCGTCCAGCAGTCCGGCCTCCGCGCTGATGCCGACGATCGTGCCCATGGCGTCGAAGAAGTCGGACAGGATCAGGGTGAAGACCAGCAGGACGGCGGTGAGGACGCCGGCCTTGGCGAAGCCGCCGAACAGGCTGAAGTGACCGATGAGCCCGAAGTCCGGTGCGGCCACGATCTTGTCGGGGACCTTGGGCGTGGTCAGGCCCCAGCTCTTGATGTCGGCGACGGCGTTGACGATGATCGCGACGACGGTCATCGTGACGATGCTGATGAGGATCGCGCCCTTCACCTTCCGGGCGAGCAGGGCGATGGTCAGCAGCACACCGAGGCAGAACACGAGCACGGGCCAGCCGGTCAGGCGTCCCACGGCGCCCAGTTGCACGGGCACAGTGGTGTGCGCGGCGTCCGGGATGCGGCTGACGAACCCGGCGTCCACGAGGCCGATGAAGGCGATGAACAGGCCGATGCCGACGCCGATGGCCTGCTTCAGCTGCTGCGGGATCGCGTTCATGATGGCCTCCCGCAGTCCGGTGAGGACCAGCAGACAGATGATCAGGCCCTCCAGGACCACCAGGCCCATCGCATCCGGCCAGCTCATCAGCGGGGCCAGTTGGAAGGCGACGACGGCGTTGAGGCCGAGGCCGGCGGCGATGGCGAGCGGGAGGTTGCCGCCGACCCCCATGACGATGGTCATCACACACGCCACCAGCGCGGTGGCGGTGACGAGTTGCCCGGTGTCGAGTGTGTGCCCGAACTTGTCCTTGGCGCTGCCCAGGATGATCGGATTCAGGACAAGGATGTAGGCCATGGTGAAGAACGTGGCGAAACCGCCGCGTATCTCCCGGCTGAGGGTGGATCCCCGCTCGGAGATCCTGAAGTACCGGTCCACTGACATGGTCCCACTCCTCGTCATCTGATGATCGGCTTGCGGATGCTGGCTGGATTGTTCCCCCGTTCAACCTGTTTCAGGTTTTCCCTGTGTTACGGAATCTGGTTCGGTGGACCATACGTTGTTCGACCCCCCGTACAGTCACTCACCGAGCCGCACCGAGAAGAGGTCACCCGTGGGCACAGTCGTCGACGACGCCGCCTCCGTGGAGTTCCATGCCTTCTTCGACCGGCACTACGCCGAACTCTCCCGCCTCGCCGCCCTGTTGACCGGTGAGCCGGACGCCGCCGACGATCTGGCGGCGGACGCGCTGCTCGCGCTGTGGCACCGCTGGGACCGGGTGCGCGCAGCCGACCACCCGGTGGCGTACGCGCGGGGCGTGGTCGCCGACCTGGCCCGCACCCGGATCCGCAGCGCGGTGCGCGAGCGCCGGCGGATCGCGGTGTTCTGGTCGCACGGCGAGGAGAAGACCCAGAACCCGGACGTCGCCGGGGTGGTGGACGTGCACGCTGAAGACGTCGAAGCAACTCTCCTCGCTCACGGCGGTGTTGAAGGTCGCACAGACCGGTGGGGTGTCCTCGACGGGGGCGTGGCGCTCGCTGCCGGAGGGCGACTTCACGCAGACGGTCGAGGAGCAGGCCGGGCTCGTCGTCTACACGTGGCGGCTCAAGGTGGGCCGTACGGTGCCCGCGGGGCAGTGGATGTTCGCGGGGCAGTACGACCATGCGCGGGGCGGGCGCGACGCGAAGGGCGACAGCTACACGATCACGGGTGCCGCCGAGGGGCGTATGTACTCGGTGACCGGTGATTTGCCGCGCTCTCGTGAAAACAGCCGAACGGACCACGCGCTTCCGGCCGGCCCCCGCCACGGCACGGTGCTGCCGGTGACGGGAGCCGGGTACGAGCGGCTGCTCAGGACGTACGGCTGACGCTCAGCCGACGAAGTACGTCGGGTTCGGCAGCTTGTACGTGCGGTCGGCGTAGCCGCCGTCGAGGTCCGAGTACTGGTCGCCGAAGTTGGCGATGATCTCGTACCCCAGGTCGTCCTCGATGTGCTTGCGCGTCCCGGACTTGTACTGCACGGTCGTGCAGTTCCAGGCGGTCGGGGTGGCGCAGTCGCTCAGGTAGGCGGGCGGGTTGGCCTTGTCCTTGAGGAACATGTGGTCGGCGTCGAGGTTCACATCGGCGCCGACCTTCTTCAGGTTCGCGACCGCGGCGGCGCGCTGGGCCTCGCTCAGGCCGGAGTTGTAGAAGACCTCGACGCCCTTGGACTCGGCGTACTGCACCAGCTCGGGGCTGCCGAAGACGGCCGGGCGGTCGGCGCGGTTCACGTAGTCGTTCCACGTGGCGGGGTTGTACGTGTAGTTGTAGCGCTTCTCGTAGTCGAGGCTGAGCAGCAGCGTGTCGTCGATGTCGAACATGACGGCCGGCTTCTCGCCGTGGCGGTGCGCCTTGCGGGCCGCCTTGTCGATGTAGCGCTCGGCGTCGGCGTCGATGCCGGCCAGGTCCTGGGCGTACGGGCTGTCCGGGGACGCCTGATAGACGCCGTTGCTGTCGGCGTGGGTGCCGTAGTAGGTGTCGATGTCCTTCACCAACTGCCCGATGTTGTAGGGCTCGTGGGTGGAGTTCGCCGTCGACTGACCGGCGGTGGCCACGCCCGCGCCGTACAGCGCGACACCGGCGAGCGCACAGGCGGCACCGGCGGCGACGACTCTGTGGGACTTCCGCATGGATTCTCCGGATCTGGTGGATGAGAGTGATGTACCAGGTCGGAGTATGTCTACGCGCATAACACCCCAGCGTGCGAGGCCTGTTATCCGATCGATAGGTTCAATTGTCGCGGACACATCAGTTCGTCGTCGCGCCGATCATCATGCTCCCCGGGTTTTACACCGTCACAGGGGTGTGATCCGGAACCGGGTGAAGCCGGCCGCCCCCGCGTGTCCCGGTCCCTCGGGCGCGACGGCGAACAGGCCGAGCAGGGCGCCCACCCAGCGCCAGGGGGTGGCCGTGAAGACCGGCCCGGACGGGCACGGGCCGTCCCACGACGTCGTACGAGAACCGGCAGCGCGCCCCGGCGCCGACCTCGATCCGCAGCCGGGCCCGTCTCTCGGGCGTGCAGCAGGGCACACCCGTCGGCGACCGCCTCCGCGAACCGGTGCACGAGCCGGACCGTCCCGTCGGCCGCCCGCTCCAGGCCGATCCAGCAGAACGCGTCCCCGAGCACCACGAGCCCGGCCCACGCCCCCGGTACGCCACCGTGGTCAGGGCGGAGGCGTAGCCCAAGTTGTGGGCGCAGACACTGGTGTTGGCGATGTAGAGGGGCAGGGTCGTGGTCTCCCCCGCCGGGCCGCCGCCCGTCAGGGTGTAGAGCAGGTCGACGTTGTTGAACTCCCACACCGCCCGCAGCAGCGTGGACAGGACGATCGCGTCCTTCAGATGGGGCAGGGTGATGTGCCAGAACTGCTTGAGCCGGCCGGCCCCGTCGAGAGATCGGCGACGACCGCCGCCGGGAAGACGGTCGAGGTGTCCGAGAGCCGGCTGGTGCCGCACGACCCGATCCCCGCATCGGCGAGGTAACGGGTGATGCCCGTCTGGGAGTTGTAGAGCAGCACCAGATCGCGGAGGTCAGCACGCCGGAGACGGCCCACAGGGAGAAGACCAGGACGCGGCCCAGCGCCAGACCGAACAGCAGCTGCAGGCCGACCTCGGCCACGACCCACTTGGCGCTGAAGGTCAGCGTGTCCCGGAGCTGGGGGTCGTGGGCGAAGATCTGCGTGAAGTTGCCTGGGCCCGCGAAACCGTTCCGCCACGGCTTGGTCGGGTTGTAGTTCCGCAGGCTGTAGTAGAAGACGCTGAGCACCGGGTAGGCGATGAAGCCTCAGCAGGGCCGCCGGTTTCGCCACGGCTGCGGCTTGGGCCATGACTGTTCTCCGTTCGCAGTGGGGCGGTTACAGCGGGGATGGGAAGCGCTTGCTACATATACATGGGCGAAGCGCTTCACCTCTCTCGATGCGTGGGTCAGCCGGCGTGCGGGTCCGGCACCTGGCCCGGCCGGGCCAGGAACTCGAAGTCGCAGCCGGTGTCGGCCTGGGTGATCTGGCCGTTGTAGAGGACGCCGTAGCCGCGCTCGTAACGGGCGGGCGGCGGCGTCCACGCGGCGCGCCTGCGCTCCAGTTCCGCGTCGTCCACGTGGAGACGGAGGCTGCGGGCCTCGACGTCCAGGGTGATGAGGTCCCCGGACCGCACGAGCGCCAGCGGGCCGCCGATGTACGACTCCGGAGCCACGTGCAGCACACAGGCGCCGTAACTCGTGCCGCTCATCCGGGCGTCGGAGATCCGGACCATGTCCCGCACGCCCTGCTTCAGCAGGTGGTCGGGGATGGGGAGCATGCCGTACTCGGGCATGCCCGGGCCGCCCTTGGGACCTGCGCCTCGCAGCACCAGCACGCTGTCGGCGGTGATGCCGAGCGCCGGGTCGTTGATGGTGCGCTGCATGGTCCTGTAGTCGTCGAAGACGACCGCAGGGCCGGTGTGCTTGAGCAGGCGGGGCTCGGCCGCGATGTGCTTGATCACCGCGCCGTCCGGGCAGAGGTTGCCGCGCAGGACCGCGACGCCGCCCTCGCTCGCGACCGGGTTGTCGCGGGGGCGGATGACGTCGTCGTGGTGCACCTGGGCGCCCCGCAACTGCTCGCGCAGGGTGTCGTACGACACCGTCGGCCGGTCCAGGTGGAGCAGGTCGGTGATGCGGGAGAGGAAGCCGGGCAGGCCGCCCGCGAAGTGGAAGTCCTCCATCAGGTACTTCCGGCCGCCGGGGCGGACGTTGGCGAGGACGGGCACGGTCCGGGCGATGCGGTCGAAGTCGTCGAGGGTGAGCTTCACGCCGGCCCGGCCCGCCATGGCGATCAGATGGATCACGGCGTTGGTGGAGCCGCCGAGTCCGAGCACCGTCGTGACCGCGTCCTCGAACGCCTCACGTGTGAGGATCCGCGACAGCCTACGGTCGTTGCGTACCAGCTCCACGGCCGTCATCCCGGCCTTGGCGGCCATCCGCTCGTGTCCGGAGTCGACGGCGGGAATGCTCGACGCGCCCGGCACGGTCACACCGAGGGCCTCGGCGGCGGCGGTCAGCGTGGACGCCGTACCCATGGTCATGCAGTGCCCCGGGGAGCGCGCGAGCCCGCTTTCCAGCTCGGTCATCTCGCAGTCGCCGATCAGGCCGGCCCGCTTGTCGTCCCAGTACTTCCACATGTCCGTACCGGACCCGAGCACCTCGCCCCGCCAGTGCCCCGGCAGCATGGGCCCGGCGGGCACGAAGACGGCGGGCAGATCGGCGCTGGCCGCACCCATCAGCAGCGCGGGCGTGGACTTGTCGCACCCGCCCATCAGGACGGCCCCGTCGACCGGGTAGGACCGCAGCAGTTCCTCGGTCTCCATCGCCAGCAGGTTCCGGTAGAGCATCGGCGTCGGCTTCTGGAAGGTCTCGCTCAGCGTCGAGACCGGGAACTCCAGCGGAAACCCGCCGGCCTGCCACACCCCCCGCTTCACCGCCTGGGCGCGGTCCCGCAGATGCGCATGGCACGGGTTGATGTCCGACCACGTGTTGAGCACGGCGATCACGGGCTTGCCCAGGTGCTCCTCGGACAGGTACCCGAGCTGCCGGGTCCGGGCCCGATGACTGAACGACCGCAGTCCGTCGGTTCCGTACCACTGATGGCTTCTCAGTTCCTCGGGCTTCCTGCGGGGCGCGTTCACATGGACCACCCCTCGGCGATGGCGGCGACCTCGGCGCGCTCGTCCTCGGGCAGCGGCCTGCTCGGCGGGCGGACGTCGCGGCGGCACAGGCCGAGCGCGGCGAGGGCTTCCTTGACGACCGTGACGTTGTTGGCGGAGCCGTGGGCGGCGCGGAGTTCCTCGAAACGGCGGATCTGCTTCCAGATCTTCATGGCGGCCGGATAGTCGCCGGATCGAAGCGCTTCCATCATGTTCAGCGAAACGGACGGGGCGACGTTCACGAGCCCGGAGGTGAAGCCGGTGGCGCCCGCGGAGAAGTAGGAGGGGGCGTACGGCTCGGCGAGGCCGGCGACCCAGACGAACCGGTCGAGGCCCGCGTCCCGGGCGAAGGCGGCGAACTTGGCGGCGTCCGGGACGGCGTACTTCACGCCGACGACGTTCGGGCAGTGGTCGGCGAGTTCGGCGAGCCGGGCGCCGGGCAACTGCGCGTTGCGGATGTACGGCACCACGCCCAGCTCGGGCACGGCCTCGGCGATGGCCCGGTGGTAGTCGACCCAGCCTGCCGCGGAGACGTACGGGTGGACGGGCTGGTGGACCATGACCATCCCGGCTCCGAGGTCGCGGGCGTGGCGGGCGGAGGCGACGGCGGTGGGCAGGTCGTGGCCGACGCCGACGAGGACCGCGGCGCGGTCGCCGGTCTCCTCGACGGTCGACTCGGTGACCAGGCGGCGCTCTTCGGGGGTGAGGGCGTAGAACTCGCCGGTGTTGCCGTTCGGGGTGAGGGTGCGGATCCCGCCGTCGAGCAGGCGACGCAGCAGGGCCCGGTGGGTGCCGGCGTCGACGGAGCCGTCCGCGGCGAAGGGGGTCACCGGGATGGCCACCACGTCGGCCAGGGCCGCCCGTTGGGGCTCGAACGTCACGCTGCTCATGAATGGCCTTCCTCTGCGGGGAACGCGCGCCGGACGAAGGAGGCGATGTGGGCGTGCAGGGCGGCGGCCGCGCCGTCGGCGTCGCCGCCCAGCGCGATCCGGAGGATCTCCCGGTGCTCGGCGGCCTCCCGCTCCCAGGAGGGGTCGGCGGCCCAGGCGACGGCGGAGACCAGCGCGGCCTGGTCGCGGACCTCGTCCAGCATCCGGCCGAGCAGCGGATTGCCGCACGGCAGATAGAGGGCGCGGTGGAACTCCCGGTTGGCGAGCGACCGTTCGGCGGTGTCGTGGGCGGCGTCGGCCCGGTTCAGGGCGTCGCGCGCGTCGTCCAGGGAGGCACCTCGCCGGACGGCTCTGCGCAGCGCCTCCGGCTCCAGCAGCAGCCGCACGTCGTAGACGTCGCGTGCCATGTCCGCGTCCACCATGCGCACCGTGACGCCCTTGTACTGGCTCATCACGACGAGCCCGGTCCCGGCGAGCGTCTTCAGCGCCTCCCGCACCGGGGTCTTCGACACCCCGTACTGCGCGGCCAGCTCCGTCTCGACCAGAGCCTGACCTGGCGTCAGCTGACCGGTCAGGATGCGGTGTTTGATCGCGTCCAGCACGTACTGCGTGCGGGACGGGATCGGGGTGGGCACAGAGGTCATGCGGCCCTCTCGGATCTCACATATCGCGTCTCATATATGACGTACGAAGTACGACGCGTTGAAGGTAGGAGGGGTGCCGTGTTTCGTCAATGCCTATGACAAAGCAGGTGGGTGGCGACCTCAGACGGTTCGGGTGTCGCCCTCGACGGCGGTGTGCGTGGGCCGACCGGAGACCGCGGCGGCGCGGGCGGTGGCTTCCTCGCGGGTGAGCGTGGGCCCGACATGGGTGACGAGCAGTTCGCGCACCCGGGCCTCAAGGGCGATCCGGCCCGCGTCCTCCGGCGTCAGATGGACCTGTTCGCCGTCGGGACGTTCACCGATGTCCGCCTCGCACAGGAACAGGTCGGCTCGGGCGGCGAGTTCACCGAGTGCGGCACAGGGTCCGCTGTCCCCGGAGTAGGCGAGCACGCTCCCCTGGCACTCGGCGCGCAGCCCGTACGCCTCGGTGTCGTGGGCGACTGCGCGTGCGGTGAGGCGGAGGTTCCAGTGCCGCACGTCATGGCCGTCGTACAGGGCCCGGAAGTCGAAGACGCCCTTGAGGAAGTCGACGTCCGCCCGCCCGAGGAACCCGGCCAGCCGGCGGGCGCAGTCCTGCGGGGCGTACACCGGGATCGGCGCGGCCGGGGTCATCCCGCCGAAGGCGAACGCGTAGGCGGCGGGCAGCAGATCGGCGCTGTGGTCGGCGTGCAGATGGGAGATCCAGATCGCGGTCAGTCGCGCGGGGTCCGTGTGCCGCTGCAACGCGGCGAACGTACCGGGCCCCGCGTCCACCCACACCTCGGCACCCCCGCCGGACAGCAGGTATCCGGAACAGGGCCGGTCCGGGCCGGGGTGCGGGGAGGCGGTACCGAGGACGGTGAGCGTGAGTGGCATGGGGGGAGAGTACGACGGCGGGTGCGCCTGCCCCGGCTCACCTGGACAAGTGGAACCCGGGCTTCTCGTGATGGTGCTCCCTTACGGGGCGGGCAGTGTGAACACGGGTACAGCACCGTGAGGGGCGGTATCAGCGCGACGGCCGCCCTCCAGGCCCGCGGCACCGACCAGCGGCGCTTCCAGGGCAGCACCCAGGCCATGAGCAGCGCCACGGCGGAGAGCGGTCCGCCGTAGGAGATCAGGCCGAAGATCCAGGACAGGGACGTGTTCAACGCGGCCGAGCAGTCATCGGGGCCGCAGCTGTCCGTCGCCATCACGGAGAGCCCGGCGAACGTGACCGCGGCCGGACCGAGCACAATTATCAGAGCCGTCGCGATCGCCGGAGCCACCCAGGCACGGGGGTCCCGCTCACCCCGGTCGGCCGGTCCCGGACGCGGTGCGATGTGCTGTGTCGTCATGCGAGCAGTCACCTTCTCGGCCGTGAACGGCCGAGCTTGTTCTCTCGGTCGTTCACACCTCGTCGCGCTCCCGACTGCCCCCTACGCCAGGACGGTCACGGGTCGCATCCACCCAGTCCCCAGCAACTGTCAGGGGAAGAGTGCGGGTGCGGTGACAAGCACCCACGCCGAGCGCGCGCGGTCGCGCACGTGGACCCCGGCGACCACATCGGCCGGCCCAGCGAGGGGGCACTCCGGCCTTGCGTGCTTTGCCGGCGAGGTGCTGTCCGAGCTGGTGGAAGGGCCAGGGTTGCAGGCACGCAGGGTCGCCTCCGGAGCCGGCGCCTGCTCGGGCGTCGGCAGCAGCTTCACCTGCACCACCAGCTTCACGGCATCGGACCGCGGTACGACCACCGCACAAACGACCGTCATTCGTCCGGCGACCACCCTGACCGACGACTCGCAGGACAGTTGTTCGCATTCTCTCGGCGCCGAGCCGATGCCCTCCTACTCAGTCATGGACGCCACATCGGGTCCCGGCCGCTCAGCCCCACCACCCGGTCCAGCAGGGGTGCCTCCGCCGGCACCGGGACGACCGGACCGAAGATGCCGCCGCCGCGGCTCGGGTCCTCGGCGGCCCCCAGCAGGAAGCCGTGGGCCGAGTCCAGGGCCGCGGGGTCGGGAGCATAGTCCCGGCCGACGGCGCGGGCCAGGTCCCAGCCGTGGACGACCAGTTCGTCGGCGACGACGGCGCCGGCCACCTCGCCCGGCAGGTTCACCCCGCCCGCGCGGGTCATGCCGGTCCAGGCCGCCGGATCACGCCAGGCGTCGGCCAGTTCGTCCAGGACCTTGGGCAGCTCCTCGCGCCAGCCGGCGCCGATGTCCGGCACCGCGGCGTTCGGGCTGGTGTCCGTCGTCGTACCGAGGTCCTTGCGGGCCGCGTCACGGAAGGCGATGGACAGGTACAGCACGTGGCCCAGCAGATTCCGCACCGTCAGCTCGGGAGACGGGGTGCGGGCCGACAACTGCTCGTCGGTCACGGACTCGGCGAGCCGCGCCACGACCAGGGTCTGGGGGCCGAGGTCGATCATGGTCATGCCTCACTCCTTCACGGGTGCACTCCTCGTACGAAGGACTGACCGGCCGGCCCGCGCAAACTCATCGGTGCCCCGCAGCCACTCCCACGGCGAGCGCCCGCCGCCCAGGCACCACACCGCGATCACCGGGTCGCACAGCGCGCAGCCGAACGAGGAGTCGTGGGCGAACGGGATGATCGGGTGTCCCTTGAGGTGGTGCACGACGTCCCAGGCCGTGTGCAGCAGCCAGCCGACGCCGATCCAGACCCAGGAGTCGAGGCCCTGGTAGGCGACGTAGGTGGCGACCGCGGTGAACGCGAACTCCCAGCCGCCGAGGCCGCCGCCGCTGAGGTAGGCGGCGCCCGCGCCGGCCACCATGACCGCGTTCAGGCGGCGCCGGTGGCGTTCCGGGACGAGGGACATCAGCAGGACGTAGACGAGACCGATCAGGATCGGTGCGATGTAACGCATGGCGCCGACAGTAGGTTCGGTCGTGCGGGCGCCCCAGGGGCATTACCGACAGGTTCCGACGGATTGCCGCCGTCTGCCGGGCCTCCGGGATAAGGCACCTCACCGATCCGCGCGGGCCCTCCTTAGACCCACGATGAGCAGGCATGACGACTTCCTGGACCCTGCTCCGCGTGCTGCGGGACCGCAACGCGGGGCTGTATCTGGCGGCCGTGGTGGTGTCGGGCTTCGGCAACTCCGCGCTGTTTCTGGCCTCGGGTGTGTGGGTGAAGGACCTCACCGGGTCCGACGGCCTGGCCGCGCTGTGCATGCTCGCCCTGTGGGCCCCCACCGTGGCCGGCCCGCCGCTCGGCACGATCGCCGACCGCGTGCCACGCAAGCCCCTGCTGGTGGCCCTGAACGCGGGCCTGGCGGCCCTGCTGCTCGCCATGTGCACCGTGGACTCCCCGGGCGGCCTGTGGCTGCTCTTCGCCGTCCTGCTGGTCTACGGCGCCGCCGAGGTCGTGCATGACGCGGCCGAGTCGGCCCTGGTGACCGCGGCGATCGGCCCGGAGCGCCTCGGCGACTTCAACGGGCTGCGCATGGCCGTCACCGAGGGCATGAAGCTCGTCGCCCCGCTGACCGGGGCGGGGCTGTACACGGCCTTCGGCGGTCCGGCCGTCGCCTGCCTGGACGCGGGCACCTTCGCGGTCGCCGCCGGGCTGTACGCCCTGCTGCGGGTGCGCGAGCAACGGCCCGCCCGGTCCGTCGGTTGGCGCGCGGAGACCGCGGAGGGCGTCCGGCACCTGTGGGGCCACCCGGAGCTGCGCCCGCTGGTCCGGGCGGGCGGTACGACGATGCTCCTCACCGCCCTGTGCAGCACGACGCTGTACGCCGTCGTCGACCGGCTCGGCCATTCCCCCGCCTACACGGGCGTGCTGTACGCCGTCCAGGGCGCCGGTTCGGTGACGGCCGGGCTCGTCTCGGGCGCCGCGCTGCGGCGGCTCGGCGCGCGCCGGTTCGCGGCGGCGGGGATCGCGCTGACGGCCCTCGCGGTGGCCGCGCGCGCCGTGCCGTCGGACCCGGTGGCCCTCGCGTCCTCGGCGGCGGCCGGTCTCGGCCTGCCCTGCGTGCTCGTCGCGGTCTTCACCGCCGTGCAGCGGGAGACACCCGGCCCCCTGCTCGGCCGGGCGACGGCCACCGCCGGGACCCTGGTCTTCACCCCCAACGCCGTAGGACTGGCCGTCGGCGCGGCGCTGGTCGAACTCGTCTCCCCGGCACTGCTGTTGCCGCTGTACGGCCTCGCACTGATCGGAACGGCCGCGTCCCTGGCTCAGCGCGCCGACAGCGCCTCGCGCACCGCGGCGAGGTCCGAGTCCGACGCCAACCCAGCGTGATAGAGACGCAGTTCGGTCGCACCCCGCGCACGCGCGCGTGCCGCGTCCGCCACGAGCGTGCCGGGGCTGCCGCCCATCCCGGAGACGACGGTGAGGTTGGCGGCCACTACCGTCCGCTTCCTGGCCGCTTCGGCGAAGGGCGACAGCAGGGCCGTACCGCCGGTGCAGGGGACCACCACGCCGTCGGCTGCGGCGAGGACGCGGGCGGGGTCGACGCCGGCGTTGGCGCCGCAGTGGTAGGAGACCGGGTCGGCGTGCAGCAGGACCTGGAAGCCGGCCGGGGCGGCGGCGCGTACGGCGGCGACGGCCTCCTCCTGGAGCGTGCCGGCGACGTCGTCGCGCCACGCGCGCGTGCGGGCGGCCTTCTCCTCGCCGAGCAGCTTCTCGACCGTCGGCCAGCCCTCGTCGCCGGCCACGCCCCGCCACAGCGGCTCCAGCGCGGCCCGCGCGGAGGCGGCCAACTCCTCGGAGTCGAGGCCGTGTTCGGCGTACCCGGTGCGGCAGTACGGACAGAGGCACAGGGACATCAGGTACTGGCCGGCCTCGCCGAGGCCCACCCCGGAGATCTTGTCGTGGGCGTGCAGATGCTGGAGCCCGTACCAGCCGAGGGACTCCAGCTCGGTGCCGTGCGCGCCGGGGCGTACCGCGGCCTCGGCGGCCAGGTCGACCAGGTACGCGCGCGTGGCGGGCTGGGCGATGCAGGGCGCCCACGGATAGTGGTCGCCGTAGGCGTTGACCACCGAGGTGTCCGGATGCTCGGCGCCCAGGCGGGAGTTGTGGGCGAGGACGACCCAGGTGTGCACCTCCAGGCCCGCCGCGGTCAGCGCCGCCGCCGCCTCGCCGTAGGCGTCGCCGGGGGCCCAGCGGCCGGCGGGGTACGGCCTGATGCCACGGCCCGCCCAGCGGTCGCCCGGTGGGTAGAGCACGGCCGCGTACTCGGCGGTGACGATGCGGTGGCGGGGGTGGCGGGGGGTCAGGGCGCGGGTGGAGTGGTAGGCGGCGGCGAGGGTCACCTGCTCCACGCCGAGTCCGGCGATGCGCGCGGGGGCCTCGGGGTCCCCGACCACGTCCCACGGGTAGACGAACGCCGACGCCTTCACACACCCTCCTTCGAGCCGCACCCACGCTCGTTCACGCGTTCTCCTCCAGCAGCGCGTAGCCCCGCTCGATCAGCTGGGCGAGCTGTTTGACATGCTCCTCCGCCGGCTCGTGCAGCGGGGGCCGGACCTCGCCGACGTCCAGGCCGCGCAGCCGTACGCCCGCCTTGACGAGCGATACGGCGTAGCCGCGGCCCTGGGCGCGCAGCTCCACGAAGGGGTGGTAGAAGCCGTCCAGGAGGCGCCGCAGGGTCACGGAGTCACCCGCGGTCAGGGCCCGGTGGTAGGCGAGGGCGATCTCGGGGGCGAAGCAGAAGACGGCCGAGGAGTACAGGGTGACGCCGAGGGCGTGGTAGGCGAGCTGGGTCTGCTCGGCGGTGGGCAGACCGTTGAAGTACAGGAAGTCGCCCGGGACTTCGGTGCGTACGGCACTGATGATCCGCTGCATCAGGTCGAGGTCGCCGAGGCCGTCCTTGAGGCCGATGATCCCGTCGGTGCGGGCGAGCTCCACCACCGTCCGCGGGGTGAAGACGGCGTTGTCGCGCTGGTAGACGATGACCGGAAGGGCAGTGGCCGCGGCGACCTCCCGGTAGTGCCGCAGCAGGCCCTCCTGGCCGGCGAGGACGAGGTAGGGCGGCATGGCGAGGAGGCCGTCGGCGCCCGCCTGCTCGGCGAGACGGGCGTAGCGGACGGCGAGCGCGGTGCCGTAGCCGGCGCCCGCGACGACCGGGACGCGCCCCTCGGCCGCCTCCACGGCCGCCCGGACGCACGCCTCGAACTCCTCCGGCAGCAGCGCGTGGAACTCCCCGGTGCCGCAGCAGGCGAACACGGCGGCGGCACCGGCGGCGACGCCCCGGCGGACGTGGGTGCGGTAGACGTCGAGGTCGAGCGAGCCGTCGGGGCCACAGGCCGTGACGGGAAAGAAGAGCGGCCCGCTCGGTTCGTCGAGCCGTGCGGTGAGAGGGGCTGGCGTCACGGGCTCTCCCTTGCGACACACCGGTGCATGTTTCTGATCCACGTCCATATTTCTGAACGCGACCACGCTACGGGCCCTTCTTACGGCAGGTCAAGCAGGCAAACTCGCAACACCCGGAGCGAATTCACCGACATCACGCGACACTTGACGGTGCACGGCGAAAGTCTCTAGCGTGTCCACGTATGTGAATGTCGGCCACAAGGAGAACCGAGGATGCCCGCTCCGCGCACCGTTCTGCTCACCGGCGCCGCCGGCGGGCTCGGCACCCTGATGCGGTCCCTGCTGCCGGAGTACGGCTACACATTGCGCCTGTTCGACGTGCGGCCCATCGAGGACGCGCCGGACGCGATCACCGCCGACCTCGGCGACACGGCGGCCCTGCGCGAGGCCGTACGGGGCGTGGACGCGGTCCTGCACCTCGCGGGCATCTCCCTGGAGGCGCCCTTCGAGAAGATCCTCAAGTCCAACATCGAGGGCACCTACAACCTCTACGAGGCAGCCCGCCAGGAGGGCGTGCCCCGCATCGTCTTCGCCTCCTCCAACCACGCCGTCGGCTTCACCCCGGCCCCGCGCCCGGGCGAGCCGCTGATCCCGGTCGACACCCCGCGCCGGCCGGACACCTTCTACGGCCTGTCCAAGTCCTTCGGCGAGGACCTCGCCCAGCTGTACTGGGACAAGCACGGCCTGGAGACCGTGTCCGTGCGCATCGGCTCCTGCTTCCCGGAGCCGACCAGCGTGCGCATGCTCTCGGTGTGGATGAGCCCGGCCGACGGTGCCCGCCTCTTCCACGCGGCCCTGACCGCCGAGGAGGTCGGCCACACCGTCGTCTACGGCTCCTCCGCCAACACCCGGCTGTGGTGGGACCTGACCACCGCCCGGGCGCTCGGGTACGAACCGCGGGACGACTCCGAGCCGTACGCCGAGAAGCTGATCGCGGAGCAGGGCGAGCTGGACCCGGAGAACTCGGCGCACACCCACCTCGGCGGGCACTTCGTGAACGATCCGCCGATCTGGCCGTACTGAACCTGCCGGACGGGGACGTCGCGCCCCGACCGGACACCATGCCGCCAGGCCGCCCGGCACCACGGTGAGGGCCTGACTGCCGCCACGACTGCGACCCGGCCGCCGTGCAGCCCCGAGCCCCGGCCGGCGCCGGAAGCCCGGAAAAGCCCGGCCGAAAGAGCTACGACGGCTCGAAACCGTCGTGCACGCGCGCGAGCGGGCACCGAACGGGCCCGCCCGCCGGCGCATACGGGCATCCAGGACGCCCGCTCCCACCCCGCCGGACACGGCCTCCCAGGTCCGCGCCGGGCAGTGCCCTCGGTGAACGGGCACGAACGGGCAGTATCGGGACCGCAACAGGCCTGGTCAGTGCCGCACAGCCGCTGTAGAACTTCCCCCATGGGCCCGAACGGGCAGTTCCGCGGGAAGGTCGGTGACGAACATGAGCACAGGGACGGCGGAGGAACGCCAGCGCGCGATCGTGCGGGCCGCGCGCGCCACCGGCTCGGTCGACGTCACCGCGCTCGCCGCCGAGCTGGGCGTGGCCAAGGAGACCATCCGGCGCGATCTGCGCGCCCTGGAGGACCACGGACTGGTCCGCCGTACGCACGGCGGTGCCTATCCGGTGGAGAGCGCCGGCTTCGAGACCACGCTCGCCTTCCGGGCCACCAGCCATGTGCCCGAAAAGCGCCGGATCGCGGCCGCGGCGGCCGAGCTGCTCGGGGACGCGGAGACGGTCTTCGTGGACGAGGGCTTCACCCCGCAGCTCATCGCCGAGGCCCTGCCCGCCGGCCGGCCGCTCACCGTGGTCACCGCGTCCCTGCCGGTCGCGGGCGCCCTGGCCGAGGCCGAGCAGATCCAGGTCCTGCTGCTCGGCGGCCGGGTCCGGGCCGGCACGCTGGCCACCGTCGACCACTGGACGACGAAGATGCTCGCCGGTTTCGTCCTCGATCTCGCCTACATCGGCGCCAACGGCATCTCCCGCGAGCACGGCCTGACCACCCCCGACCCGGCGGTCAGCGAGGTCAAGGCGCAGGCGATGCGGGCCGCGCGCCGCACCGTCTTCGCGGGGGTGCACACCAAGTTCGGCGCGGTCAGCTTCTGCCGGTTCGCCGAGGTCGGCGCGCTGGAGGCGATCGTGACCAGCACCCAACTCCCGGCCGCCGAGGCCCACCGCTACTCCCTGCTGGGCCCGCAGGTCGTCAGGGTCTGAAAGTCCAGCCCACTCCCCTAGAGGCCCTCCACACCCCCAAGTGCCCTTTATTTCCCCATATTTCCAGGAGCGATCCATGCGAACCCAGAGCCGACGGAGGCCGCGAGCCACGCTCGCCATGGCCGCCGCAGGGACGCTGCTCGCCCCGCTGCTCTCCGGCTGCTGGGTCGGTGCGGGCGGGACCGGTGGTGGCAACTCCATCAACGTGCTGATGGTCAACAACCCCCAGATGACCGAACTCCAGAAGCTCGCCCCCCGCTTCACCAAGGAGACCGGCATCAAGGTCAACTTCACGGTCCTGCCCGAGAACGACGTCCGCGACAAGATCAGCCAGGACTTCGCCAACCAGGCGGGCCAGTACGACGTGGCGACCTTGAGCAACTACGAGATACCGATCTACGCCCGCAACGGCTGGCTGCACGAGATGAGCTCGTACGTCGCCAAGGACCCGTCGTACGACGAACAGGACGTCCTCGCGCCCATGCGCCAGTCCCTGACCGCCTCCGACGGCAAGCTCTACGGCCAGCCCTTCTACGGCGAGTCGTCCTTCCTGATGTACCGCAAGGACGTGTTCGCGGCGAAGGGCCTGACCATGCCGGCCCACCCCACCTGGCAGCAGGTCGCCGACCTCGCCGCCCAGGTGGACGGCGCGCAGTCCGGCATGAAGGGCATCTGTCTGCGCGGCCTGCCCGGCTGGGGCGAGATGATCGCGCCGCTGACCACGGTGGTGAACACCTTCGGCGGCACCTGGTTCGACAAGAACTGGAAGGCCCACCTCGACTCCCCCGCGTTCGAGAAGGCGACGAAGTTCTATGTCGACCTGGTGCGGGGGCACGGCGAGTCCGGTGCCGCCCAGTCCGGCTTCGCCGAGTGCCTCAACGACATGACCCAGGGCAAGGTCGCCATGTGGTACGACGCCACCTCCGCGGCCGGCCTGCTGGAGGCGAAGGGATCCCCCGTCAAGGGCAAGCTCGGCTACGCCCCGGCCCCGGTGGAGAAGACCGCGTCCTCCGGCTGGCTCTACACCTGGGCCTGGGGCATCCAGCAGGCCTCCCGCAATCCGGACAAGGCCTGGAAGTTCGTGTCCTGGGCGTCCGGCAAGGAGTACGAGCGGCTGGTCGGCGAGACCAGCGGCTGGCCGAACGTCCCGGCGGGCAAGCGGGCGTCGACGTACACCAACGCCGACTACCGCGCGTCGGCCGCCGCCTTCCAGGACATGACGAAGCAGGCCATCGAGAACGCCCGCCCGAACGACCCCGGCGTACAGCCGCGCCCCGCGCCCGGCATCCAGTTCGTCGACATCCCCGAGTTCACCGATCTCGGCACCAAGGTCTCCCAGGAGATCAGTGCGGCCATCGCCGGACGCCAGTCCGTCGACTCGGCCCTGAAGAAGTCTCAAGCGCTCGCCGAGAAGATCTCCAAGGAGTACGAGGGACGATGACCGCGACGACAGCACCCCTTGCGACCACGCCGGTACGCGCCACGCGGCCTCCCTCGGCCCGCCTGCGCGCCTGGGCCACCCGGGCCCCCCTCATGCCCGCCCTCGTCTTCATGATCGTGGTGACCCAGCTGCCGTTCGTGGCCACGCTGGTGATCTCCTTCTTCGACTGGAACGCCCTCTATCCCAAGGCCCGCCACTTCACCGGCCTGGACAACTACCGCCAGGTCCTGACCGACGCGGACCTGCGGCACTCGGTCTGGACGACCGTGCTGCTCACGGTGACGGTGGTGCTGGTCAGCCTGGTCCTCGGGCTGGCGCTGGCCCTGCTCCTGGACCGGAGGTTCCGCGGCCGGGGCGTCGTCCGCACCCTGCTGATCGCCCCGTTCCTCGTGGTCCCGGTGGCCGCGGCCCTGCTGTGGAAGCATGTGCTCTACAACCCTGAATACGGCCTGTTCAATGGGTTGTTGCACTATGTGGGCGGCCCACAGCCCGACTGGATCTCCAACACTCCGCTGCTCGCGGTCGAGGCCTCCCTGGTGTGGCAGTGGACGCCGTTCATGATGCTGATCCTGCTCGCCGGGCTGCAGAGCCGTGACCACGAGCAGATCGAGGCCGCGCGGGTGGACGGCGCGAACGACTGGCAGGTCTTCCGCCATCTGACGCTCCCGCACCTGCGCCGCTACCTCGAACTCGGCGCCCTGCTGGGCTCGATCTACATCGTGCAGAACTTCGACGCGGTCTTCACGATCACGTCCGGTGGACTCGGCACCGCCAACCTGCCCTACACCGTCTACCAGAGCTTCTACCAGGCCCACGAGAACGGCCTCGCCTCGGCCGCCGGCGTCCTGGTGGTCATCGGCTCGATCATCATCGCGACCTTCGCCCTGCGCGTGGTGTCGTCCCTGTTCCGCGAGGAGGTGTCCCGCGCATGAACGCCGTGCTCCGCCGCAACGGGCTGGGTCTCGTGGCCTGGCTCGTCGGGATCCTGTTCTTCCTGCCCATCGCCTGGATGGCGCTGACGTCCTTCCACTCCGAGGCGGACGCGGCGACCAACCCGCCGTCCTTCGCCGCCTCGCTGACCCTCGACGGCTACCGCGAGTTCTTCGGGGCGGGCGGCGGCGCGAGCCCCTGGCCGGCGCTGATCAACTCCGCCGTGGCGTCCGTGGTGTCGACGATCTGCGTGCTGCTCCTCGCCCTGCCGGCCGCCTACGCGCTGTCCATCCGGCGGGTCCGCAAGTGGACGGACGTCCTGTTCTTCTTCCTGTCCACGAAGATGCTGCCGGTGGTGGCCGGTCTGCTGCCGATCTACCTGTTCGCGAAGAACACCGGGGTGCTCGACAACATCTGGCTCCTGGTCATCCTCTACACCTCCATGAACCTGCCGATCGCGGTGTGGATGATGCAGTCGTTCCTCGCCGAGGTCCCGGTGGCGGTGATCGAGGCGGCGCAGATCGACGGCGCCCGGCTGCCGACCATCCTCGCGCGCGTGGTCGCCCCGATCGCCCTGCCCGGCATCGCCGCCACCGCGCTGATCTGCTTCATCTTCAGCTGGAACGAACTTCTCTTCGCCCGAGTTCTCACGGGCGTGGTCGCCGAGACCGCCCCCGTCTTCCTGACCGGCTTCATCACCAGCCAGGGCCTGTTCCTGGCCAAGGTGTGCGCCGCGTCGCTCGTCGTCTCCCTGCCGGTGCTCGCCGCGGGGTTCGCCGCCCAGGACAAGCTGGTCCAGGGCCTGTCGTTGGGAGCTGTGAAATGAAGGCCGCCGTCATCGAGTCCGTGGGCCGCGCCGTCGTCACCGAGGTGCCCGACCCGACCCCGGGCCCCCGCGAGGTCGTCGTCGAGGTGGCGGCCTGCGGCCTGTGCGGCACGGATCTGCACATCCTCCAGGGCGAGTTCGCGCCCAAGCTGCCGATCGTCCCCGGGCACGAGTTCGCGGGCGAGGTGGTCGGCGTCGGCAGCCGGGTGACCGAGGTGGCGGTCGGCGACCGGGTGGCCGTGGACCCCTCCCTGTACTGCTACGAGTGCCGTTACTGCCGCGACGGCCACAACAACATGTGCGAGCGATGGGGCGCGATCGGCGTGACGACGGCGGGCGGGGCGGCACAGTACGCGGTCGCCCCCGTGGCCAACTGCGTGAAGCTGCCCGAGCACGTGCGCACCGAGGACGCGGCCCTGGTCGAGCCGCTGTCCTGCGCGGTGCGCGGCTACGACGTCCTGCGGTCCCGCCTGGGCGCCCACGTGCTGATCTACGGCTCCGGGACCATGGGGCTGATGATGCTGGAGCTGGCCAAGCGGACGGGCGCGGCGAGCGTGGACGTGGTCGACGTGAACCCGGCCCGGCTGGAGACCGCCCGTCTGCTCGGCGTCTCGGGCGCGGCGGGAAGCGCGGACGAGCTGGACCGCCCGCAGGGCTGGGACGTGGTCGTGGACGCGACCGGCAACGCGGCGGCGATCCAGGACGGCCTGGACCGGGTGGCGAAGGCGGGCACGTTCCTGCAGTTCGGGGTGGCCGACTACGCGACCCGGGTGACCATCGACCCGTACCGCATCTACAACCAGGAGATCACCATCACCGGTTCCATGGCGGTGCTGCACAGCTTCGAGCGGGCGGCCGAGCTGTTCGCGAACGGGGTGCTGGACCCGCGGGTGTTCATCAGCGACCGGATCCCGCTGGCGCGCTACCCGCAGGCGCTGGAGCAGTTCGCGGCCGGGGTGGGACGGAAGATCGTGGTCGTGCCGTAGGCCGTTCGGCGGGTTTCTGCGGGTAAGGGAACGGTAAAGCGGTGTCGTTCGTTCACCCGGCATGACAGCTATGACCCCTGGCTCGAACATCCCTCTCTCGGCCGCGCGCGTGACGGTGGACGTCGCCGCTCCGGTGCGGCTCGACGTGTCGGGCCTGCTGCTCACGGCCGACGGCAAGGTGCGCTCGGACGACGACTTCATCTTCTACAACCAGCCGGCGGGGCCGGGCGTGACATACGCCTCCGGCGGCGGTGCGGCGCCGGACGCGATCACGGTCGACACCGCAGCCGTCCCGCCGGACATCGACAAGATCGTGGTCACGGCCAGCCCGGACGCGGCCGGACAGACCTTCCAGGGCATCGAGCCGACGGCCACGATCCGCGACGCGGACGGCGGTGCGGTGCTGGCCACGTTCACCCCGCCGCAGCTCGGCGCGGAGACGGCGCTGGTGATCGTGGAGATCTACCGCCGGGGCGGCGTCTGGAAGGCCCGCGCGGTCGGCCAGGGGTACGCCAACGGTCTGGCCGGCATCGCGACGGACTTCGGGGTGACCGTGGAGGAGCCCGCGGCGGCGGCCCCGCCACAGCCGGCCGCCCCGCCGGCGCCCACCATGCAACCCCCGGTCACCCCGCCCGCCCCGCCGATGTCCGCTCCCCCGGCCCCGCCCTCCCCGGCACCGGGCGCGGGGAAGATCAACCTCGACAAGGGCCGGGTCAGCCTCCAGAAGAACCAGACGGTGTCCCTGGTCAAGGGCGGCCGCCCGCTGCTCTCCCAGGTCAAGATGGGGCTGGGCTGGGAGCCGGCGTTCCATGCCGCGGACATCGACCTGGACGCCTCGGTCATCGCCTACGGCCCGCAGCGCAACCACATCGACAGCTGCTACTTCGGCAAGCTGACGATCCTGAACGGCGCGATCAGACACTCCGGTGACAACCTCACCGGTGAGGGCGCGGGCGACGACGAGGTGATCACGGTCGACCTCGGCCGCCTCTCCCAGGAGGTCACCGGTCTGGTCTTCACGGTCAACTCCTTCTCCGGGCAGAAGTTCACCGAGGTCGCCAAGGCCTACTGCCGTCTGCTGGACGCCACGACCGGCGAGGAACTGGTCCGCTTCGACCTCACCCACGCCGAGCCGCAGACGGGCGTGCTGATGGCCAAGCTCATCCGCCAGTTCTCGGGCGAGTGGGACATGACGGCGCTGGGCGACTTCGTGAAGGCCCGGACGGTGAGAAACATGGTGGAGCCGGGGGCGCGAGCCCTGTAGCCCGTCGGGTGCGGGGATATGGGGGCCGGAGATCGCCGCTTTGGTGCGGACCGTCGCCGGCCGCGAGTTCCTCGCGCCCTTCAGGGCGCCAGCCCCTGCGTCAGCAGCGTCAGATACCGCCGGATCTCCCGGCCCTGCCCTCCCCCCAGTTCCGAGGCCGTCGCCACCCCGTGGGCCAGCCGCAGCAGCTCGATCGGCCGCAGGTCTGCCCGCAGGGCACGCTCCTTCTGAGCCGCCTCCACCAACCGGCCCGCCGCCCTCTGCACCGTCGTGGCGCACGCCGTCGACGCGGCCGAGCTGCCGTCCGTGACCGCCGACCCCAGCAGCGCCTTCATCCCGCGCACCTGAATCGTGGCGACGCACAACTCGTGCAGCCACTCCATCAGCGCCTCACCCGGCGGCAGTTCCTTCGCCAGCTCGTCGGCCCGAGCCCCCAGCGCCTCCATCCGGTCCACGTACGCGGCCTCCAGCAGCGCCTGCCGGGTGGGGAAGTGCCGGTAGAGAGTGCCGGAGCCGACGCCCGCCCGCTTGGCGATGTCGTCGAGCGACGCGTTCTCCCCGTGCTCGGCGAACGCTTCGGCCGCGGCCTTCAGCAACCGCTCGTAGTTGCGCCGGGCGTCCGCGCGCATGGGCCTGACCTGCGGCATCCAGCAACTCCTCGCACCCCGGGGATCGTCTTCACAGCCTAGCGAGACCCGGTTCGCCCGGTCAGTGCCGCTCCGGTGGCTCGTATCCGCCGGTCGCCGGGTCCGGTCCGAGGTGGCGGCGTACCGCGCCGGTGCCCAGGCCGATCGTGGCACGCGTCCGCATGGGGCCGTCCCCGCGGCGGGACAGCACGGTGACCTCGTCCACGCGCGCGTGCAGCACGCCGAGCCGGGCGGCGCATTCGGCGGCGAGGACGCGTGGGGTGCGGGTGCGACCGAGCGAGAGGTGCGGGGTGAAGCGCGGAAAGCGGTCCGTGCAGGACGGGAAGGGCTCCGCCAGCACACGCCGGAGCTCCGTCCAGGGCGCGGCACCGGCCGCCGCGGGGTCGAGCCACACGGTGGAGTAGGACCGGTGGCGGAAGGAGCGGACCCCGCCGAGGCGGATGTCGAAGGGCTCGCATTCCACGGCCGCCGCGGCCAGCAGCGGGAGCGCCGCCGGGAAGTCCTCCTCCGGCACGAAGCCGAAGATCAGGTTCACATGCGGCGGCCAGCGCCGGATCTGCGGGTCGTGCTCGGCACGGATGCCCTGGATGGCAGGCCACAGCCCGGCCGGCGGCAGCCACGCCACGGCGCTCCGCGGCGTGGGGTCCGACTCCAGACGACCGGGAGCGGCGGCGGGACGGGCGGCCTCGGACGGGCCGGGCGTCGTGGGACGAGGCGCCGGGGGGCAGGGCACTGTTCCATCATGGCCCCGCCCCCCGGGCGGGGCGTCCGCACAAGCTCCGCCGCGCAGGGCCAGAACTCAGGCAAGCCATGGCCAACGGCTGTCGCGACCACTCTCGATCAGGGAAACCATGCGGAAGGCGGCATCCGAAAGGCCGGCGAATACATGCCGATTCCCGCTTCCCGACGGTCCGTGGCCCGGCCGGTACCCCTCCAGGTTCCAGGTGTAGACGGGCACATGGGCCGGGATCTGGTCGGTCGGGGCGCCGTGCCGGTTCGGGGCGTACTGCTCGTCGGTGACGATCAGCACCCGGTCGTGCTTGCGGTAGTGCCGGCGCACCGCGTCGGTGGTGTCGGTGCCGCCCAGGCTGCCGAAGCGCTCCAGGGTCTTCAGCACCGACTCGCCCTTGCGGAACGGCACCCTGTCGCTGGTCGTACCGAACTGGACGAGGTCGGCGTCGGCCGCCCGCAGCGCGAGCGCGGTGCCGAAGATCGCCGCCGCGTCGGCCCGGGTGAGCTCAGAACGGTCCTGGGACTGCGTCCAGAACATCGAGCCCGACCGGTCGACCAGGACCAGCGTCCGGCCCGGTAGCGCGGGCACGTTGGCCAGCGAGTGGCCGAGCGCCTGCTCCAGCGGGTACGACCAGCGCAGCGACGGTGCGTGCCGGTAGGCGGCGAGGTAGCGGAAGGGGAACTGCCGCGAGCGCGCCACCTGCTCCGGGTCGCTGATCTTCGCCGCCACCCGGGCCGCGACCTCGTCGGACACCCCGGCCTCGTCGAAGTTGCGCAGGTTGCGGAGCAGCGCCATCGCACCCATCGACGGGATCACGGCCTCCCAGGCCGCCTTGTCCATGGGGCCCTGGAGCCAGCCGGCCAGCGCCTCCCAGGTGATCCCGGCCGCCGCGAGCCGCTCGGCACCGCCGGGCGAGGTGACGACCGACCGCCGCTCCGGCACCGGCAGTGCCATCAGCTCGCGGTGCGCGGTGAGCACCGGCAGGGACGGGGGCGGCACGGCGGTGTCGGGGTGATGCCGGCGGTCGAGCGCGTACTGGAACAACGCGCCCTGCCACGGCTTGTCCGGGTCCGGTGCCGCGTGCACCAGGTTGAGGATGTCGCCGAAGCGGTAGCCCTTGGACGCGGTGTCGTACTTCAGCAGCGACTTGGCGTGGTAGAGCCGCCGTACGGCGTCGGCGACCCCGCGCTTGACGGGCTTGGGGACGGCACGGCCGTACCTCGACGTCCAGTACCCGAGCAGCTCGCCGGGCTCGTCCGGGCGCTGGAGCACACAGTCCATGACCTGCCGGTTGGCCGGGCCGTCGGTCGCGCCGGCCGTCAGCCGTGCGTGCACGTACTCGGCGGCGCCCACGAGCGACGCCGTCCGCATGTGCCCCTCACCGCGCAGCCAGCCGAGCAGGCCGGCCGTCCAGTCGGGGTCGCTGACGGCGAGGTCGCGCACGAGCTGGGCGAACCGGTCGTCGCGGTCGGTGCCGGACTCGTAGAAGGTGTTCTGCGTGACGAAGTTGGAGACGGCGAGCAGGAAGAGCTCGGAGCGTGCGTCGCGCTCGTGGCCCCGGCCGCCCTCGTAAGTCCGCAGAGTGCGGCCGGTGGTGGTGACGGGCGAGGCCGGCTGTGCCTTGGCGGCACGCGTGTTGAATCGCGCCATGGTGAATTCCCCCGAATTCATTGCTGTTTCGGAGGGAGGCGCGGCAAATGGAGGGTGTCCGAGGTCGAGGGTCGGCGACGGTCCTTAGTCAGATGCTCTGTCCGTTGAGCTACACCGACCCGAAGTCGGTGACGGGATTCGAACCCGCAACCTTCCGATCCCAATGAAGTATCCGCTGCCTGCGCACCGGACACCCACCATGAGCTGCGCCTCCCGAGATCAAGTCGGCTGCGGCTGTTGTTTCATTCCTGGAAAGGGAAGTAGCCGCTGCCATCGCACCGGGAGGTGCGTGACGTTGTGATCTCACTGTAGGAGGCGCAGCTGTGGACGTGCGAGCGAATTAGTCCCCGCTTCGGGCGTTACCGCCGCTGCCGCTTCCAGGGCCCGGTGATGGCGAGCATGATGCCGGGCGTCTGGATGTTGGCGAACAGGGTCTTGCCGTCGGGCGAGAAGGTGACGCCGGTGAACTCGCTGTACTCCGGCGCCGCTTCGGTGCCGATGTTCAGTTCGTTGCGGGCGATCGGGTAGGTACGGCCGCTCTCGGTGGCGCCGAACAGGTGCTGGACGCCTTCGCCGTCCTCGGCGATGACCAGGCCGCCGTACGGGGAGACGGTGATGTTGTCGGGGCCGTCGAAGTCGCCGTCCTTGCCCGGGTCGGGGTTCACGCCGAACAGCACCTTCAGGGTGAGGGTCCGGCGCCGCGGGTCGTAGAACCAGACCTGGCCGTCGTGCTGGACCGGGCTCTCCGCACGGGCGTAGGAGGAGACGATGTAGGCGCCGCCGTCGCCCCACCACATGCCCTCCAGCTTGCGGGCGCGGGTGATCTGGCCGTCGGCGAACTGCTTGCGTACCGACACGGTCTTCGCATCGCGGTCGGGGACGTCGATCCAGTCGACGCCGTAGACCGTGCCGGTCTTCGTGGCGCGGGACAGGTCGTCCACGAACTTGCCGCCGGAGTCGAAGCACTTGAAGGCCTGGAGCACGCCGGCGTCGTCGGCGAGGGTGCGCAGCGCGCCGCGGCCGTGGCGGAAGCCCTCCGGCGGGGTCCAGCGGTAGAGCAGGCCGTTGGGGCCGGCCGCGTCCTCGGTCAGGTAGAGGTGGCCGCGCTTGGGGTCGACGACGACGGCCTCGTGGGCGTAGCGGCCCAGCGCCTTGACGGGCTTGGGGTCGCGGTTGGCCCGGCGGTCCTCCGGGTCGACCTCGAAGACATAGCCGTGGTCCTTGGTGAAGCCGTATCTGCCGGCCTTGTCCTCGGTCTCCTCGCAGGTCAGCCAGGTGCCCCAGGGGGTGCTGCCGCCCGCGCAGTTGGTGGCGGTGCCGGCGATGCCGACCCACTCGGCGACCTCGCCGCCGCGGCGGACCTCGACGACGGTGCAGCCGCCGGCCGCCGCCGGGTCGTAGACGAGCCCCTCGGTCAGCGGCACCGGGTGCGGCCAGTTGGCGCGGGCGCCGGCCAGCTCGTGGTTGTTGACCAGCAGGGTGGTGCCGCGGGGGCCCTCGAAGGTGGCGGTGCCGTCGTGGTTGGACGGGGTGAACTCGCCGGACTCCAGCCTGGTCCTGCCGCTGTAGGTGATGATCTCGTACGCGAAGCCGGCGGGCAGGGCGAGGATGCCGTTCGGGTCGGGGACCAGCGGGCCGTAGCCGGCGCCGCGGTGGTCGCCGTACGCCGAATCCGTCTCGGCGCTGTCGATGTCGGTGTCCGTCGCAGCGAGGGCGTTCGGCGCCGTGGCCAGCGCGCCGACACTGCCCGCCAGGGCGACCCCGGCACCGGTGATCGCGGATTTTCTGGCGAAGTCCCTGCGGGTGAGCGACATGGTGTGTCTCCTGAGACGGTGGGAGTGCCGTGGAGGGTGGCGGACCTCGGTTCGGCGCACACGCTCCCGCCGCACCTTGAACGGGACTTGAACAACGGACTACTTCAAAGGCCCTTGTTCAAGAATCCGTATGCGCCACCCCATGACCGCCCCAAGTCGCGCCATGACCAGCTCAAGGATTTTTTCAGGCCCCGTGCTGCGACCGTGCCTTGAACGCGGCCTTCCGCGCCTCCTTCGCGACCTTCTTGTCCGGATGCAGCCGCCCCATCGCCTCCAGCACATCGGCCGTGGCCGGGTGCCCCACCCGCCAGGCCGCGGAGAAGAACCCGCTGTGCTGCGCGGCCAGCCCCTCCACCAGCGCCTGGAGCTCCTCGGAGTTGCCCTCGGCCGCCAGCTGCGCGGCCACCGTGTCGATGGTCAGCCAGAACACCAGCTCCTCGGACGGCGCCGGCACACCCGCCGCGCCCCGTTCGCTGAGCCACACCCGGGCCAGCCCGCCCAGTTCCGGATCGTCCAGCACCTCCCGCAGCGCCGGCTCCGCCTCCCCGCCGATCAGCGACAGGGCCTGCTGGCAGCGCAGCCGGCGCAGCGGCGCGCCCGCGTCCGCACCCCGTGCCGCCGCCAGCAACTCCCGTGCGGCATCGAGCGGTTCGCGCCGCGCGAGCCACAGCTCGGTCTCGGCGCGGGCGGCGGACTGCCCGAACCCGGCCGTACCGTCGAGCAGCGCGTCCGCGCCCTTGTCGGCGAGCTCGCCGACGGCCGGTGCCTGGAACCCGGCCTCCAGCAGCCGCGCCCGCAGCCCGTACACGCCGAGCGGGGTCAGTCGGACCATGCCGTAGCGCGAGACATCGGTGTCGTCGAGCTGCGCCGCGGGCTCCTCCTCGGCATCGGTCATCAACACCTCGTCCACCGGCTGGTACTCCACGAGCCCGACCGGCTCCAGCGCCCGGAACTGGTCGTCCAGCCGCATCATCGCGTCGGAGACCTGTTCCAGGACGTCGTTGGTGGGCTCGGCCATGCCGTCGGGGAGGATCATGGAGGCGGCCAGGGCGGGCAGCGGCACCGGCCCCTCGCCGGGGCCGTCCTCACTGACCGTCAGCAGATAGAGGTTGCCGAGGACGCCGTCCAGGAACTCCGCCTCCGCCTCGGGGTCCCAGTCGAGTGACGAGAAATCGATCTCGCCGCCCTCGTCCAGGGCATCGACCAGGTCGTCCAGGTCGGGGACGCTCGCGTCGGCGACGACGGTCTCCAGCGCGGCGAGCCACACGGCGAGCACATCGGCCGGGGCGCCCCCGGTGAGCAGCTTCAGCTCCTCGCCGGCCCGGACCGTCCCGGCCTCCTCGTCCACGATCTCGACCAGCCCCGCGTCCATGGCGACCCGCCAGGCCTCACTGGCATACGCGGCGGCGTCGTCACCGCTCAGGGCGAGCAGGTCGGCGGCGGCCGGAAGCTGCTCCTCGACCAGTCCGCCGCCGGCGTCCACCCGGGTGTCGGGCCCGGCCCAGCGGGCGAGGCGGGCGGCGCGGGAGAGCAGCGGGGTGGACAGCGCGGCGCGTGCCAGCTCCGCTTCGGGGTGCAGCCGTACGGGCGGCAGGGGGGCGCTGTCTGACATCGGCTGGTTCTCCTCGGACCGTGATACGGGCTCAGCCGCTCAGCCTAGACGGATTTCCACCCATGCCGCCCGGTTCATCTCTCCGTCGGCCGCCGTACATGGCCGAAACCTTGACAACTCCCGTCGTCAGGCAGGAGATTGACGCGCGTAGAAGTTGGGGGGACAACTGTTCACTCGGCTCTACGCGTGTCACGGAGGGCTACGACCCCCACACGCTCCTGTTCCACCCTCGTCCCGGCGCATCGTCACGTCCCCGGAGGGAACCCTTGCCGAGCAGGTCTACCGCGCGCCTCGCCGCGCTCACCGTCGCCGCCGTCTGCAGCGCGGCGTCCGCCGTCGTCCTCACCTCTCCCGCGCACGCCGACTCGGTGCGCATCCACGACGTTCAGGGCACCACCCGAATATCGCCGTTCGCGGGCCAGAAGGTGACGGATGTGCCGGGCATCGTCACGGCCACGCGGACGTACGGCTCGTCCAGAGGCTTCTGGATCCAGGATCCGAGCCCGGACGACAACCCGGCCACCAGCGAGGGCGTCTTCGTCTTCACCAGCTCCACGCCGAAGGTCGCGGTCGGCGACTCGGTGACGGTGACCGGCACGGTCTCCGAGTACGTCCCGGGCGGCACCGCCTCCGGCAACCAGTCGGTCACCGAGATCACCAAGCCGACGATCACGACGGTCTCCACCGGCAACGCGGTCCCGGCGCCGGTCGTGATCGACGAGGACTCGGTCCCGGACGAGTACGCGCCGCAGGGCGACACCGCGGCCGGCGGCTCGATCAACGGCCTGACACTGGACCCCTCGAAGTACGCCCTGGACTACTACGAGTCCCTGGAGGGCATGAACGTCCAGGTCGAGGACACCCGCGTGGTCGGCCGCACCGACCCGTACAGCGAGCTGTGGGTCACGGTGAAGCCGTGGGAGCACCGCAACGTGCGCGGCGGCACGGTCTACGGCTCCTACGACTCCCAGAACACCGGCCGGCTGCAGATCCAGTCGCTGGGCTCGACCGCCGACTTCCCGAAGGCGAACGTCGGCGACACCCTGGAGGGCGCCACCACCGGCCCGCTGGACTTCAACCAGTACGGCGGCTACACCCTGGTGGCGAGCAAGCTCGGCACTCTGCAGAGCGGCGGCCTGGAGCGCGAGACCACGCGCAAGCAGTCGGGCCGCGAGCTGGCGGTGGCCACCTACAACGTCGAGAACCTCGACCCGTCGGACAAGACGTTCGACCAGCACGCCGCCGCGATCGTGAACAACCTGCAGTCGCCGGACATCGTGTCCCTGGAGGAGATCCAGGACAACAACGGCGCCACGGACGACGGCACGGTCGACGCGAGCGTCACCGTGAACAAGCTGATCGACGCGATCGTCGCGGCGGGCGGCCCGAAGTACGACTGGCGCTCGATCGACCCGGTCAACGACCAGGACGGCGGCGAGCCGGGCGGCAACATCCGCCAGGTGTTCCTGTTCAACCCGGAGCGGGTGTCCTTCGTGGACCGCGCGGGCGGCGACTCCACCACCGCGGTCGGCGTCACCAAGGAGAACGGCAAGGCCGAGCTGACGGTCTCCCCCGGCCGGATCGACCCGGCGAACGCGGCCTGGAAGGACAGCCGCAAGCCGCTGGTCGGCCAGTTCGTCTTCCGGGGCAAGACCGTCTTCGTGATCGCCAACCACCTGATCTCCAAGGGCGGCGACCAGGGCCTGACCTCGCAGTACCAGCCTCCGACGCGCAGCTCGGAGATCCAGCGCCACGCACAGGCGACCGAGGTGAACGCGTTCGTCAAGGACATCCTGGCCGTCCAGAAGAACGCGAACGTCATCGCGCTCGGCGACATGAACGACTTCGAGTTCTCCGGGACGGCGAAGATCCTCGAGGGCGACGGCGAGCTGTGGTCGGCGATCAAGTCGCTGCCCAGGAGCGAGCGTTACACCTACGACTACCAGGGCAGCGAGCAGGTCCTGGACCAGATCCTGATCAGCCCGGCGATCCGGCGCGGCTGTGACTTCGACTACGACTCCGTGCACATCAACTCGGAGTTCAACGACCAGATCAGCGACCACGACCCGCAGGTGCTGCGCTTCCGTCCGTGAGCGAAGCCGCTCTCAGGGCTGGCTGAACACTCCGTTCAGCCAGCCCTGCCAGGCGGACGACCTCGAATTCCTCCGACCCCCATGGGGCGGTCAATGGTGACGCTGCCGGCGCCGGACGACACCGGCCGTCACCGCGGCCGCGCCCAGCACGCCCACGGCGAGGACCGGTCCCGGATGCCGCATGCCCGCGCGCAGCGCGCCGCGCAGGGGCTGCGGGACGGAGTCCTCGACGGCATGGCCGGCGCGTCCGGCCCGGTGCTGGACGGCATGCCCGGCACGACTCGCCCGGCCCTGCGCCGCATGCCCCACCCGCGCGGCCCGGCCCTGCACCACATGCCCCGCCTGAGCGGCCCGGCCCTGCACCACGTGCCCCGCCTGTGCCGCCCGCCCCTGCACCACGTGGCCGGCCTGGGCGGCGCTCTCGCGCAGCTGCACGGTCATGGCACCGGCCTTGTCCTTCAGGTCGGCGGCCCGCACCCGGGCCCGACCCTTCACATCGGCCCTGCCGACCAACTGGGCCACGGTCTCGCCGAGTTGGTGCCTGGTGTGCTCGATCTGCTGCCGCAGCTCGTCGGGCCCCTTGGCGCCCGACCCGTGCGGAATCCTGTGCTTCATCGATGTGCCCTTTCCCTGATCGCGTCGACGAACGGCTCCGCCTTCGCCGCTGTAGCGCTGAGCACGATGCCTCCTGAGGCCGCGCCCGGCGGGGGGACGTGGCGCGCGGTCTCCGCCCGCAGCGGCCGGCGAAAACGCGCGCCCTCGAAGGACAGCGCGCCGCACCGAGGCCGGACACCACCCGGCGCGGCACCGACCCACAACCCACCGTAGGCGCGACCCCGGCCACGACGCACCCGCACGAGCCGCCCCAGGCATCCGCACCAACGCTCCAGACGTCGGGTACCCGGCCCGAAGACCGTCAGTCCCGCTCGACGCCCCCGCCGCCGCCCCCGCGCTCGCCGAGGCGCGCGAGTTGGCTCTGAAACCAGTCGAGTCGCGCCTGCAACAACGCTGCCTCGGCGACGAGTTCAGGCACCCCGGGCTCCACTCCACCCGCCGACTCGGCGGCCGGGACCCCGATGTCACCACCCCGTGCCACCACCCGCACCCCGTGCCCGGCCAGCCGGACGAAACCGGCGAGCGACACCGACGTACGGCCGCGCACACAGCCGCCGCAGACGGGAGCGAGGGCCCGCCAGCCGGGCCTGCCCCAGCCGGCGTCACCGAGCGCGACCGCGGTGGCACCACAGGCGCACGGACCGGCGGTGGCCGAGCGCACCCGCTGCCGGGCATAGCGAAAGCCGCGCTCGAAGCGGATGTAGGCACCGAGCACGGAGACCTCCAGCAGCAGGGCGGTCCGGTGCTCGGCGGTGCACAGCATGGCCTCGGCGGCACCGCGGTCGTGGACACAGTGGAAGCCGCAGTCGCACAGCCGGGCCGGCGGCCGGTGCCGGCGGCCATAGACACACGCGGCGTCGTCGAGCACGGCGTACGGCAGCGCGCCGCCGAGCGACACGCCGGTGAACCCGGCCCGGGTGCCGTCCTGGGACAGCACCGGGTGGGCGATCTTGTATCCGGTCGGCGGCTCCGTCGGGCGTTCCGCGGGGAGCCGGAACCTCATCGGACGGCCGGAACCTCTTCACGGGCCGGCTCGGCCGGTCCGACTTCGCCGGGGACGGCGATCTCCGCGGGGAGCGAGGCCTGCTCCTCCTCGACGTGCGGCCGCTCCTCGGCGACTCCCGTGGCCAGTGCCTTGCCGAGCTTCATGGTGCCTCCCATGACGGACGTCGGTGACCCTCCGGCCATAGTGACCCATGATGGGCCGAGTTGGACACAGGACCTTCGGCCACCGACCCCAAACCCTCAGCAATGCTTATCAATACCATGTAGAGAATTTAAGTAGAGCTTCACCGACAGGCCGCCGACACTACCCGTATGACAACCTCACGCACCACCACCCGCCCCTTCGGCCGCACGCTCTGCGCGATGATCACGCCGTTCACCGAGGACGGCGCCCTCGACCTGGACGGCGCCCGGAAGCTGGCCGCGTGGCTGGCGGCCGAGGGCTGCGACGGCCTGGTGCTGAACGGCACCACGGGCGAATCGCCCACCACCACGGACGCGGAGAAGACGGAGCTGGTCACGGCCGTCCGGGAGGCGGTCGGCGACCGGGTGTCCCTGGTCGCGGGCGTGGGCAGCGCCGACACCCGGCACACCGTCGAGCTGACCCTGGCGGCCGAGCAGGCGGGCGCCGACGGCGTGCTGGTGGTGACGCCGTACTACAGCAGGCCGCCACAGCAGGCGGTGGAGGCGCACTTCCGCGCGGTCGCCGACGCGAGCGGACTGCCCGTGATGCTCTACGACATCCCGGGCCGCACCGGCACCCGGATCGAACCGGACACGATCATCCGCCTCGCCGCGCACCCGAGGATCGTGGCCGTCAAGGACTGCTCCTACGATTTCCTCGGCACCCAGAAGGTGCTGGCCCACACGGACCTGGCGTACTACGCGGGCTGCGACGAGCACGTACTCGCACTGTACGCGATCGGCGCGGCGGGCTGTGTGAGCACGGTGGCGAACGCCGTACCCGGCCGGATCGCCGCGATCCTCGACGCCTTCGACGCCGGCGACACCGCCCGGGCGGCCGAACTCCAGTTGCGCGCGACGCCGTTGATCGAGGCAATGATGGGCGCGGGCCTGCCCGGCACGGTCACCGCCAAGGCCCTTCTCGCCCGCCTGGGCCTGCCCGCGGGCCCGGTGCGCGCACCCCTGCTGCCCGCCGACCAGGAGGCGGCCGACGGACTGCTGGCGCGCCACGAGGCGCTCACGACGGCCTGATCAAGCTCGGCACCGTTTGCCGCCCCGAGCGACGACCGAGGATCCCGTCCGGAGCCGGAGAAAAACTCCGAGGACCGGCCCGCCTCCCCTGTCGTACGGTGGCCCGGTGAGCCGCCCCCTGCTGTTCCTGGACGTCGACGGCCCCCTCAACCCGTACGCGGCCCAGCCGGAACGCCGCCCCGAGGGCTATACGACGATCCGGGTGCCCGAGTTCTCCCGGCGCCCGCTGCGCGTCTGGCTGAACCCCCGCCACGGCCCGGCCCTGCTCCGGCTCGGCTACGAACTGGTCTGGGCGACGAGCTGGATGGCCGAGGCCAATGTCTGGATCGCCCCCGTCGTGGGCCTGCCGGAGCTGCCGTACCTCGACTTCGGCACGGGCCTGTTCGCCGAGCGACCGGACGGCGTGCACTGGAAGACCGAGGCGATCGTGGCGTACGCCGATGGCCGCCCGTTCGCCTGGGTGGACGACGAGCAGAGCGCGGCGGACACCGCGTACGTGGCCGCCCGTCACCCCGCCCCGGCCCTGCTCCATCACGTGAACCCCAGAATCGGCCTGCGCGAGGACGACTTCGCGGCACTGCGGGAGTTCGCGACGCCGACGTCCGTATGACACAGCGCCTTCCGCATGACACAGCGCCCTCCACCACACACGGCGGAGGGCGCTGAGGCGCGGTCGGGTCAGTTGTGGCTGTGCAGGATGTCGTTCAGGCCGCCCCAGACCGCGTTGTTCGGGCGGGCCTCGACCACGCCGGTGACCGAGTTGCGGCGGAAGAGGATGTTCGAGGCGCCGTTCAGCTCGCGGGCCTTGACGATCTGGCCGTCGGGCATGGTGATCCGGGTGCCGGCGGTGATGTAGAGGCCGGCCTCGACCACGCACTCGTCGCCGAGCGCGATGCCGACTCCCGCCTCGGCGCCGATCAGGCAGCGCTCGCCGATGGAGATGATCACGTTGCCGCCGCCGGACAGGGTGCCCATGGTGGAGGCGCCGCCGCCGATGTCGGAGCCGTTGCCGACCACGACGCCGGCGGAGATCCGGCCCTCGACCATGGAGGTGCCGAGCGTGCCGGCGTTGAAGTTGACGAAGCCCTCGTGCATGACCGTGGTGCCCTCGGCGAGGTGCGCGCCGAGGCGGACCCGGTCGGCGTCGGCGATGCGGACGCCCTTGGGGACGACGTAGTCGGTCATGCGCGGGAACTTGTCGATCGAGGTGACCTGCAGGTGCAGGCCCTCGGCGCGGGCGTTCAGCCGCACCTTCTCGATGTCGTCCACGGCGACCGGGCCGAGCGAGGTCCAGGCGACGTTGGCGAGGTGGCCGAAGATGCCGTCCAGGCTCTGGCCGTGCGGCTTGACCAGGCGGTGCGAGAGCAGGTGCAGACGCAGATAGACGTCATGCGCGTCGATCGGCTTCTCGTCGAGCGAGGCGATGACCGTGCGGACCGCGACCACCTCGACGCCCCGGCGGGCGTCCGGGCCGATCGCCGCGGTCGCGCCGCCGCCCAGCAACTCAGCCGCCTGCTCGGCGGTGAGTCGCTCGGTGCCGGCCGGGCCCGGCTCCGCGACCAGCTCGGGGGCCGGGAACCAGGTGTCGAGAACGGTGCCGTCGGAGGCGAGGGTGGCGAGGCCGGCGGCGACGGCGCCGGTGGTGCGGGAAGCAGAGTCGGTCATGGAAGAAAACCTAACGTGGGCGGGGTGGTCAGGGCGAACCGCGTCTCACGTGCCGGGCGCCGCTTCAGGGGATCAGCCGAGACAGGGCGGCGCGGGCGTACCCCTCGTCGTACGAACCGCCCGTCAGCAGCACCTGGAGACAGATCCCGTCCAGCAGGGCGAGCAGGGCGCGGGCGGTGACCGGGTCCGTGCGGCGGGCCAGCAGGGCCGCCGCCGCCTCGGTCCACTCGGCGGCGACGGGGCGCAGGGCGGGCCGGCGCAGGGCCTCCAGATACAGCTCGTACTCCAGCTCCACGCCCCTGCGGTCGCCGTCCAGCCACGCGCCGAGCGCGCGGGCGAGTTCGGCGGCGAGATCGCCCTCGCCGTCCTTGGGCAGCTGCTCGGCCAGCACCCGGCCGAAGTTCTCGTTCGACTGCCGCAGCGCGGCCACCATCAGCTCTTCGAGGGTGGCGAAGTGGTACGTCGTGGAGCCGAGCGGTACGTCCGCCTCGGCGGCGACCGAGCGGTGGCTGAGGCCTGCGATGCCGTCCCGGCCGACCACGCGGATCGCCGCGTCGATGAGGCGCCGGCGCCGGTCGGGGTCGTAGCGGCGGGGCATCAGTGACTCGCCCCGCCCAGGTTCAGCACGACCACTCCGCCGACGATCAGCAGGATGCCGCCGACCTTGGCGAGGCCCAGCCCCTCCCCGAACAGCAGCAGTCCGAGGAGGGCGATGGCCGCGGTGCCCACGCCGGACCAGATCGCGTACGCCGTGCCGATCTGGACGGTCTTCAGCGTCCGGGCGAGCAGCGCGAAGGAGACGAGGTAGCCCAGAGCCGTCACGAGCGAGGGCCAGAACCGGCTGAACCCCTCGCTGTACTTCATCGCCGTCGTCGCGGCGACCTCGGCGGCGATGGCGCCGGCGAGTGTCAGATATCCCATGTGTACAAGCGTACACAAGGATGCGTACGGGCGTACAAAACCGATACGTACGAGCGTACGCAAGGAGGAAATTTCACTTTCATAGAAACCGCTCGCTGAGCCGTCTTCCGGCGCTAATGTGCGGGGCCATGCCCGACCACACCCCCCATCCCTGGGAGACCGGCTGGACCGCCGATTCCTCCCGCCCCTCCGGCACCCGAAGACTCTGGCTGGCCGGCGCGCTGGCGCTCGCGGTGGTCACCGCCTGCGTCACGGCGCTGGCGGTGAACGACGGACCGCCGCACACCACGACCGCCGCACAGCCGACCGGAGCCCCCACGGACAACGGCCCCGGCCTGCTCTCCTTCGCCTCGCCGTCGGCGAGTACGGCCGCTGCGGCCGGGGACAGAACCACGACGACGTCGGTGACACCACCCGCCACCGTCCCGTACCCGACCCAGAGCCCGAAACCCACACCGTCCAAGTCACCGGCCGAGCAGGGGAGTTCCACAAAACCCGCCTCCACCCGGCGATCGGTCCGCTCCCTGAACTACCCCAACCGCTACTGGCACATCAGCGGCGACTTCGTACGGCTCGACCCGGTCACCACCCCGGCCGACCGCCGCGCCGCGAGCTTCACTGTCGTCAAAGGCCTTGCCGACAGCTCCTGTTACTCCTTCGCCACGGCGGACGGCGGCTATCTGCGCCACCGGAACTTCCTCCTGCGCGCCGAACACGACGACGGCACGCCCCTGTTCCGCCAGGACGCCACCTTCTGCCCCCGCCCCTCCTCCATCGGCGGAGCGACCATGCTGGAGTCGGTCAACTACCCCGGCCGCTTCCTGCGCCACCAGAACTTCCAGCTGAAGCTGGACCCGTACCAGAACACCGGCCTCTACCGCGCCGACTCGGCGTTCCTGCTGGTGGACGGGCTGGGCTGAGCACCCGAAGCCCGGCCACGCGAAAGGGGCCACGGCACACGGCCATGGCCCCTTTCACAGGCGCTGTGTCAGACGTTGAAGCCGAGCGCCCGAAGCTGCTCGCGGCCGTCGTCCGTGATCTTGTCGGGGCCCCACGGGGGCATCCAGACCCAGTTGATGCGGAGTTCGTTGACGAGGCCGTCCGTGGCGGACTTGGCCTGGTCCTCGATGACGTCCGTCAGCGGGCAGGCCGCGGAGGTCAGGGTCATGTCGACGGTCGCCACGTTGGAGTCGTCGATGTGAATGCCGTAGATCAGGCCGAGGTTGACGACGTCGATGCCCAGCTCGGGGTCGACCACGTCCATCAGGGCCTCGCGCAGCTCCTCCTCGGAGGCGGGCTTCATCTCTGCGGTGTCGGTCATGCCGTCTTCCTTTCGGCGTCGGCGCCACCCAGAGCCTGGGCCGTCGCGTCCTTCCACGCCATCCAGCTCAGGAGGGCGCACTTGACCCGCGCGGGGTACTTGGAGACACCGGCGAACGCGACCGCGTCCTCCAGGATTTCCTCCATCGCGTCGTCGGGCTCGATCCTGCCCTTGGACTGCATCAGCTCCAGGAAGGTCTCCTGGATCTTCTGCGCCTCGGTCAGGTCCTTGCCGACCAGCAGTTCGTTGAGGACCGACGCGCTCGCCTGGCTGATGGAGCAGCCCTGGCCCTCGTACGAGACGTCCGCGATCTTCGTGCCGTCGTACTTCACGCGGAGGGTGATCTCGTCGCCGCACGTCGGGTTCACATGGTGCACCTCGGCGTCGCCATCCCGCAGACCACGCCCATGGGGGTTCTTGTAGTGGTCCAGGATGACTTCCTGGTACATCGAGTCCAGCTTCACGGTTTCAGCTCACGCCTCTCAGCCGAAGAAGTTCCGTACGTGCTCCAGCCCCTCGACCAGTGCGTCGATCTCGGCCGGCGTGGAGTATAGATAGAACGACGCTCGCGTGGTCGCAGGAATTCCGTACCGGAGGCAGACGGGCCGCGCGCAGTGGTGACCCACACGGACCGCGATGCCCTGCTCGTCGAGGACCTGGCCCACGTCGTGCGGGTGGATGTCACCGAGCGTGAAGGAGATCGCGGCACCCCGGTCCTCGGCCGTGGTGGGGCCGATGATCCTCAGGTCCGGGACCTTCTGCAGTCGCTGCACCGCGTACTCGGTGAGCGCGTGCTCATGGGCGAGGATCTTCTCCATGCCGATCGACTGGAGGTAGTCGATCGCCGCGCCGAGACCGACCGCCTGGGCGATCGGGGGCGTGCCCGCCTCGAACTTGTGCGGCGCCGGGGCATAGGTGGAGGAGTGCATCGAGACCGTCTCGATCATCTCGCCGCCGCCCAGGAAGGGCGGAAGGTCCTCCAGCAGCTCCTGGCGGCCCCACAGGACGCCGATGCCCGTCGGGCCGCACATCTTGTGGCCGGTGAAGGCCACGAAGTCGGCCTGCAGGGCCTGCACGTCCAGCGGCATGTGCGGGGCGGCCTGGGAGGCGTCGATGCAGACCAGCGCGCCGACCTCCTGGGCGCGGCGCACTATCGCCTCGACCGGGTTGACCGTGCCCAGGATGTTCGACACCAGCACGAAGGAGACGATCTTCGTCTTCTCGGTGATGATCTCGTCGATGTTGGTCAGGTCCAGCCGGCCGTCGTCCGTCAGACCGAACCACTTCAGCTTGGCGCCGGTGCGCTGCGCCAGCAGCTGCCACGGCACGATGTTGGAGTGGTGCTCCATCTCCGTGATGACGATCTCGGTCTCGTGGTCCACCCGGTAGGGCTCCTCGGCCCAGCCCAGCATGTTCGCCACGAGGTTCAGCGACTCGGAGGCGTTCTTGGTGAAGATCACCTCGTCGCGGCTCGGCGCGTTGACGAACGCGGCGACCTTGTCGCGCGCGCCCTCGTACAGCGCCGTGGCCTCCTCGGCGAGCACATGCACACCGCGGTGGACGTTGGCGTTGTAGCGCTCGTAGTACTCGCTCAGGGCGTCCAGCACCTGGCGCGGCTTCTGCGAGGTCGCCGCGTTGTCCAGGTACACGAGCTTCTTGCCGTCGTGGACCTGTCGGTCCAGGACGGGGAAGTCCTTGCGGATCGCCTCGGTGTCGAGGAGGCCCGGCAGCTGTGTCACGCGGATACGCCACCCTTCGTGTATGCCTCGTAGCCCTCGTCCTCCAGCTTGTCGGCCAGCTCGGCACCGCCGGACTCGACGATCCGGCCACCGGAGAAGACGTGGACGAAGTCGGGCTTGATGTAGCGCAGGATGCGCGTGTAGTGCGTGATCAGCAGGGTGCCGACCTCGCCGGTCTCGCGGACGCGGTTGACGCCCTCGGAGACGATGCGGAGCGCGTCGACGTCCAGACCGGAGTCCGTCTCGTCGAGGATCGCGACCTTCGGCTTGAGCAGCTCCAGCTGGAGGATCTCGTGGCGCTTCTTCTCACCGCCGGAGAAGCCCTCGTTGACGTTGCGCTCGGCGAAGGACGGGTCCATGTTGAGGCGCTCCATGGCCTCCTTGACCTCCTTCACCCAGGTGCGCAGCTTGGGGGCCTCGCCGCGGACGGCGGTGGCGGAGGTGCGCAGGAAGTTGGAGACCGAGACGCCGGGGACCTCGACCGGGTACTGCATCGCCAGGAACAGGCCGGCGCGGGCGCGCTCGTCGACGGACATCGCCAGGACGTCCTCGCCGTCGAGGGTGACGGTGCCGTTGGTGATCGTGTACTTCGGGTGACCCGCGAGGGAGTAGGCGAGGGTCGACTTGCCGGAGCCGTTGGGGCCCATGATGGCGTGCGTCTCGCCCTGCTTCACGGTGAGGTCGACGCCCTTGAGGATCTCCTTCGTGGCGTTGTCGGCCTCGACGGTGACGTGCAGGTCTCGGATTTCAAGCGTTGCCATGGGTGCCTCAGGACTCCTGGGTGAGGGAGACGAGAACGTCGTCCCCTTCGATCTTGACGGGGTATACGGGGACGGGGCGCGTGGCCGGGAGGCCGGACGGCTTGCCGGTGCGCAGGTCGAAGGAGGAGCCGTGCAGCCAGCACTCGATCTGGCAGTCCTCCACCTCGCCCTCGGAGAGCGAGACGTTCGCATGGGAGCAGATGTCGTGGATCGCGAACACCTCGCCCTCGGTCTTGACGACCGAGACCGGCGTGCTGTCGATCTCCACCCGCTTCGGGGTGTCCTCCTCCAGCTCGCTCAGCCCGCAGACGCGTACGAAGGTCATGCGACCGAAGCCTCCAGCTCCTCCTCGATCTTGGCGAGCAGGCGCTCCTGGATGTCGGCGACACCGATCTGCTGGACCAGCTCGGCGAAGAAGCCGCGGACCACCAGACGGCGGGCCTCGTGCTCCGGGATGCCGCGGGCCATCAGGTAGAAGAGCTGCTCGTCGTCGAAGCGGCCGGTGGCGGAGGCGTGGCCGGCGCCGACGATCTCGCCGGTCTCGATCTCCAGGTTCGGCACCGAGTCGACGCGCGCGCCGTCCGTGAGGACGAGGTTGCGGTTCATCTCGTAGGTGTCCGTGCCCTCGGCCTTGGCCTCGATGAGCACGTCGCCGATCCAGACCGCGTGCGCGTCGTCGCCCTGGAGTGCGCCCTTGTAGACGACGTTCGACTTGCAGTGCGGGGTGTTGTGGGTGACCAGCAGGCGGTGCTCCTGGTGCTGACCGGCGTCGGTGAAGTACAGGCCGAACAGCTCCGCCTCGCCGCCGGGGCCGGCGTAGGTCACGCGCGGGTGCAGGCGGACGACGTCACCGCCGAAGGTGACGACCACGGACTTGAAGGAGGCGTCCCGGCCGAGCAGCGCGTTGTGCTGGGCCACATGGACGGCCTTGTCGTCCCAGTCCTGGACGGAGACGACGGTCAGCTTGGCGCCGTCGCCCAGGACGTAGTCGACGTTGGCGGCGAGCACGACGTCACCGGTGTGGTCGATGACCACGACGGCCTCGGCGAAGGCGCCCAGCTCGATCACCTGGTGGGCGTAGGCGACCCCGCCCTCGCCGTGCGCGGCGATCCGGATCGGCTCGGTGAGCACCGTCTCCTTGGGGACGGTGACCACGCCGGCCTTCTCGAACGCCGAGTACGCCTGGGCGGCGACGCGGTCCACCGGGGTGCCCGCCCTGCCGAGGCGGGCGTCGTCGCGGCCGACGGTCTCGACGGTGACGCCCTCGGGGGCCTGGACGGTGACCTTCACGCCCCCGCCGTTCGCGACGGCGGTGCCGTCGTGCAGCCCGCGCAGGCGCTCCAGCGGGGTGAACCGCCACTCCTCCTCGCGGCCGTGCGGGACCGGGAAGTCCGCCACGTCGAAGGACGGGGGCGCGCTCATGCGCGAGACGACGGTCGACTCCGCGGCGACCGCGATCTGGCCGGCGGTGGTGGAGCCCACCGGGGTGTTCTGAGCCTCAGCCATGGCTGTCGTAGTGCTCGCTTTCTGAGTAAGACGTGTGCTGACCGATGGGGCGGGCCTTAGCCGACCGCGCCTTCCATCTGCAGCTCGATCAGCCGGTTGAGCTCGAGGGCGTACTCCATGGGCAGCTCCTTGGCGATCGGCTCGACAAAGCCGCGCACGATCATCGCCATCGCCTCGAACTCGGAGAGGCCGCGGCTCATCAGGTAGAAGAGCTGGTCCTCGGAGACCTTGGAGACGGTCGCCTCGTGACCCATGGACACGTCGTCCTCGCGGACGTCGACGTAGGGATACGTGTCGGAGCGGGAGATGGTGTCGACCAGCAGCGCGTCGCACAGCACGTTCGACTTGGAGCCGTGGGCACCCTCGCCGATCTCGACCAGGCCGCGGTACGAGGTACGGCCGCCACCGCGCGCCACCGACTTGGAGACGATGTTGGACGAGGTGTTCGGCGCCATGTGGACCATCTTCGAACCGGCGTCCTGGTGCTGGCCCTCGCCCGCGAAGGCGATGGAGAGGGTCTCGCCCTTGGCGTGCTCGCCCATCAGGTAGACGGCCGGGTACTTCATCGTCACCTTGGAGCCGATGTTGCCGTCGATCCACTCCATGGTCGCGCCCTCGTAGGCCACGGCGCGCTTGGTGACCAGGTTGTAGACGTTGTTCGACCAGTTCTGGATGGTCGTGTAGCGGCAGCGGGCGTTCTTCTTGACGATGATCTCGACGACCGCGGAGTGCAGCGAGTCCGACTTGTAGATCGGGGCGGTGCAGCCCTCGACGTAGTGCACGTAGGCACCCTCGTCGACGATGATCAGCGTCCGCTCGAACTGGCCCATGTTCTCCGTGTTGATGCGGAAGTAGGCCTGGAGCGGGATCTCGACGTGCACGCCCTTCGGCACGTAGATGAAGGAGCCGCCGGACCACACGGCCGTGTTCAGGGCCGCGAACTTGTTGTCACCGGCGGGGATGACGGTCCCGAAGTACTCCTTGAAGAGCTCCGGGTGCTCCTTCAGGGCGGTGTCGGTGTCGAGGAAGATGACGCCCTGCTCCTCCAGGTCCTCGCGGATCTGGTGGTAGACGACCTCCGACTCGTACTGGGCGGCGACACCGGCGACCAGGCGCTGCTTCTCGGCCTCCGGGATGCCCAGCTTGTCGTAGGTGTTCTTGATGTCCTCGGGCAGGTCCTCCCAGGACTCCGCCTGCTTCTCCGTGGAGCGCACGAAGTACTTGATGTTGTCGAAGTCGATGCCCGAGAGGTCGGAGCCCCAGTTCGGCATCGGCTTCTTCTCGAAGAGCTTCAGGCCCTTCAGGCGCAGCTTGGTCATCCACTCCGGCTCCGACTTCTTGCCGGAGATGTCGCGGACGACCTCCTCGTTCAGGCCGCGCCTGGCGGAGGCACCGGCCACGTCGGAGTCGGCCCAGCCGTATTCGTACTTGCCCAGGCCCTCGAGCTCAGGGTGGACAGTCTCCGTGGGGAGAGTCATGCGGGGTTCCTCCCGGCCGTCGTTGCAGATGCGTCAGTGGATGTCTTGGGGATGAACGTCGTGCAGACGCCGTCGCCGTGCGCGATGGTCGCCAGTCGCTGGACGTGGGTACCCAGCAGCTCGGCGAAGATCTCCGTCTCCGCCTCGCACAGCTGCGGGAACTGCTCCGCGACATGAGCGACCGGGCAGTGGTGCTGGCACAGCTGCTCGCCGACCGGTGCGTTGCGCGCCGTAGCAGCGTACCCGTCGACACTCAAGGCCTTGGCCAGGGCTTCGGCTCGCTTGTCCGGCGTGACCGCCTCGATCGCCTTGCGGTACGCGCTCGCCTGGGCGGCGATCCGGGCGCGGGCGAAGGCCGCGACCGCCTCGGGGCCTCCGCCCTGCTCTGCGATCCAGCGGAGCGCGTCCACGGCGAGCTTGTCGTACGACTGGTCGAAGGCGTCCCGGCCGCAGTCGGTCAGCGCGAAGACCTTGGCGGGGCGGCCGCGCGTGCGCGTGCCGTACACACGCTGTTCGCGGGCCTCCACGACGTCGTCGGCGACCAGTGCGTCCAGGTGGCGCCGAACGGCCGCCTGGGTCAGTCCCAGCCGGCCGGCGAGTTCGGCGACGGTCGACGGGCCGTGGTCCAGGATGGAGCGCGCGACGCGGTTGCGCGTGGAGCGCTCACCGGTCGCGAGTTCCTCCTGCGGGGCCCCCAGGGGGGTCTCCCGAGCCTCGCCGACGTTTTTCACAACGCCATTGTTGCGTAATTCCGCGGAGCCTGACAAGCGCCGTCCGGATCATCGAGCGGTGCCCTGCGTCACTTAGGCATACCTAATGTGACCTGCGGAAACGATCTCTGATCGATCACGGGCACTGTCCTGAGCAGGCAATTCGGTGGCGGCACGCGGGCCCGTCCGGAAGACTCGCGACCATGCCGACACCCCCTCCCACCGGCCCTCTCGTCACCCGCGACATCCTCGCCGCACAGCTGCGCCTTCTGGGTGTCGAGACCGGGGAAACCCTCCTCGTCCACTCCTCGCTCAGTTCTCTCGGCTGGGTGAACGGAGGGGCCGTCGCGGTCGTCCAGGGACTGCTCGACGCCCTCGGCCCCTCGGGCACGCTCGTCGTCCCCGCCCAGTCGGCCGACCTGTCGGACCCCGCGCTGTGGAGCAGACCGCCCGTGCCCCGGCAGTGGTGGGACCGGATCCGGGCGACCATGCCGCCGTACGACCCGCTGATCACCCCCACCCGCGGGGTCGGCGTGATCCCGGAGACCGTACGGACCTGGCCGGGTGCCCTGCGCAGCGCGCACCCGCACACCTCGTTCGCGGCGCTCGGCCCCCGCGCGCGGGAGATCACCGACGGCCACGCCCCCGACTGCCGGCTCGGCGAGCACAGCCCGCTGGCCCGGCTGGAGAAGCTGGGCGCCCGGGTCCTGCTGCTCGGCGCGGGCTACGACTCCTGCACCGCCTTCCACCTGGCCGAGTACCGGATACCCGCCCCGCTGGTGGAGGTCGGGCGGCCCGCTCCCGGTGGCGGCTGGGAGACGGTGGTCGAGGTGTCGATCGACGCCGACCGGTTCGACGAGCTGGGGCACGACTTCGAGCGGGACCGGCCCGTGGTGCGCGGGAAGGTGGGCGCGGCGGACGCCCGGCTGTTCCCGGTGGCGGACGCGGTGGCCTACGCCGAGCGGTGGCTGCCGCTGCACCGACCCCGGGAGGAGTGAGTTCCCCTACCCGCCGGTCCGGACGGCAAGCGGTCTCCCTAGACTCTGGGACCATGCGAAGTGAGCCTGTGGTCCAGGTCCAGGCCCTGGTGAAGCGGTACGGCACGAAGACCGCGGTGGACGGCCTCGACCTGGTGGCCGGGGCGGGCGTGACCGCCGTACTCGGTCCCAACGGGGCGGGGAAGACGACGACGGTCGAGACCTGTGAGGGGTACCGGAAGCCGGATTCCGGCACGGTGCGTGTCCTGGGCCTCGACCCCGTACGCCAGTCCGCCGAGCTGCGTCCCCGTATCGGCGTGATGCTCCAGTCCGGCGGCGTGTACTCCGGCGCCCGGGCCGACGAGATGCTCCGGCACGTGGCCAAGCTGCACGCGCACCCGCTGGACGTGGACGCCCTGATCGAGCGGCTGGGCCTCGGCAGCTGCGGCCGGACCGGCTACCGGCGGCTGTCCGGCGGCCAGCAGCAGCGCCTCGCGCTCGCCATGGCCGTCGTCGGACGCCCGGAGCTGGTGTTCCTGGACGAGCCGACGGCCGGCCTGGACCCGCAGGCCCGCCGGGCCACCTGGGACCTGGTGAAGGACCTGCGCGCCGACGGCGTCTCGGTGATCCTCACCACCCACTACATGGAAGAGGCCGAGCAGCTCGCCGACGACGTGGCGGTCATCGACGGCGGCCGGGTCATCGCCCAGGGCTCCCCGGAGGAGCTGTGCAAGGGCGGCGCCGAGAACACCCTGCGCTTCACCGGCCGCCCCGGCCTCGATGTGGGCTCCCTGCTGAAGGCCCTGCCGGCCGACTGCACGGCCGCAGAACTCACCCCGGGCGCCTACCGGGTCGTCGGCAAGGTCGACCCGCAACTGCTGGCCACCGTGACCTCCTGGTGCGCCCAGCACGGAGTGATGCCGGAGCGGATCTCGGTGGAGCGGCACACCCTGGAGGACGTCTTCCTGGAGCTGACCGGCAAGGAGCTGCGCTCGTGACGACTGCAACCGGTACGTACGCCCCCAAGCCGGGCGCGGCGCCGCTCCCCCGCATGATCGCGGCGCAGGCGGCCCTGGAGACGAAGATGCTGTTGCGCAACGGCGAGCAGCTGCTGCTGACCGTGGTCATCCCGACCCTGTTGCTGGCGCTCTTCAGCTCGGTGGACATCGTGGACACCGGCAAGGGCAAGGCGGTCGACTTCCTCGCCCCCGGCATCCTGGCGCTGGCGGTGATGTCGACCGCGTTCACCGGGCAGGCCATCGCGACCGGCTTCGAGCGCCGCTACGGCGTGCTCAAGCGGCTCGCCTCCTCGCCGCTGCCTCGCTGGGGCCTGATGACCGCGAAGACCGCGTCCGTGCTGGTCACCGAAGTCCTCCAGGTGATCCTGCTCACGGCGATCGCGTTCGCGCTGGGCTGGTCCCCGCACGGCAACCCAGCTGCCGTCCTGCTCCTGCTGATCCTCGGTACGGCCGCCTTCTCCGGCCTCGGCCTGCTGATGGCGGGCACGCTGAAGGCGGAGGCGACCCTGGCCGCCGCCAACCTGGTCTTCCTGCTGCTCCTCGTCGGCGGCGGCGTCATCGTGCCGCTGGAGAAGTTCGGCTCGGGCGCACAGCACGTGCTCGGGCTGCTGCCCATCTCGGCGCTCTCCGGCGGGCTGCGGGACGTGCTCCAGCACGGCGCCGGGATGCCGTGGGGCGACCTGGGCATCCTCGCGGTGTGGGCGGTCGTCGGGCTGGCCGCGGCGGGCAAGTTCTTCCGCTGGGAGTGAGCCCGCACGGTGGACCCTCGTGAAAGCGTGCACAAGCGGCGGCCTACGATGGTGGGCGTGCCCAAGCTGAACCCCGCCGACGCCGCAGCGGCCGTGCGCAACCCGCTCGCCTTCATCGCCGAACGCTGGACCCCCTCTCCCCGGACGGTCCAGCGGGCGGCCCTCGCCGCGCTCGTGATGTCGGTGGTCATCGTCGTCACCGGCGGCGCCGTCCGTCTGACCGGCTCCGGCCTCGGCTGTCCGACCTGGCCCGAGTGCACCGACGGCTCGCTGACGCCGACGACCGCGCTGAGCTACCACAGCGCGATCGAGTTCGGCAACCGGATGCTGACGTACGTGCTGTGCGCTGCGGTCGGCTGGGCGATCATCGCCGCCCGCTCCGAGAAGCCGTACCGGCGCAGTCTGACCCGGCTGGGCTGGGCGCAGTTCTGGCTGGTGATGAGCAACGCGATCCTCGGCGGCGTCGTGGTGCTGGTGGGCCTCAACCCGTACACGGTCGCGGCCCACTTCCTGCTGGCGACGGCCCTGACGACCGTCGCCGCGCTGATGTGGCAGCGCACCCGCGAAGGCGACGGCGCGCCCCGGCCGCTGGTCGGCAAGGCCGTGCAGCAGCTGGTGTGGTTCCTGGTGGCCGCGTCCCTGCTGCTCATCGCGATCGGCACGGTGGTGACCGGAGCCGGGCCGCACGCGGGCGACTCCAGCGACGTCAAGCGGATCCCCATCGACTGGGAGACGGTGGCCAAGCTGCACGCCGTGCTCGCCTGGATCGTGGTGACGCTGACGTTCGCGCTGTGGTTCGTGCTGAAGGCGGTGGACGCGCCGAAGAGCCCGCTCGCGCGCACCCGCGATCTGTTCCTGATCCTGCTCGGCCAGGGTGTGATCGGTTACGTGCAGTACTTCACCCACCTGCCCGAGCTGCTGGTGGGCCTGCACATGCTCGGCTCATGCCTGGTGTGGATCGGTGTGCTGCGCGTCCTGCTGGCGCTGCGCGAACGCCCGGAGGCCACGCCGGACCTGCCCGGCCCCTCGGCCGAGATGACGGTGGGCACGCGCGCGTGAGTCACCCGTAGGTGGTGACCAGCGTGTCGATCGCCGGGCCGAGGTAGGCACGGGTCAGCTCGGCACGGCGGTCGCGCCAGTCCTGGGCGGCCGGGGCGGGGTCGTCGTCGTAGCGCCGGCGGGTGATGTCCTCGACGACCTCGACGGGAGCGCCCAGCGCCGGGAGTTCGGCGAGTGCCTCCCGCTTGGAGACCAGCCGCCCGTCGCGCAGGGTCACGGTGGCCCGGGCGAAGGTGAGCAGGCCCAGGTCCACCCACACGTCCTGCCGCCACAGCCGGGCCTTGTCCACCGCCGGGCGCCAGTAGTCCCGCTGGTCCCGTACGACGAAGTCGTGCAACTGCCGCTCCGGCACCGGCGGGAGCAGCCCGGCCGGGGATCCGCCGTACAGCACCCGCCCGAAGTCGTGCAGCTCGCGCCGGGTGACGGGGGTGACCGGGCGGCGCAGCAGGCGTCCGTGGGCCCAGGTGAGGTGCGGGCGGTCCGGGTCGCCCAGGGTGGCCGGGGTCAGATAGCTGCAGTGGAGTTTCGGGGCGAGGGGTTCGGCCCGCAGCCGCCGGTGCAGGGCCGCCACCCGCCGTACGGTCCCGAGGCGCACCGGGCCCGGCAGTACGGCGATCAGGTCCAGGTCGCTGCGGCCCTCCTGATAGTCACCGCCGGCCAGTGAGCCGTGTGCCCACACCCCGCGGGGCCGCAGCGGCGTGAGTCCGTCGAGGAACCGGTCGAGCAGCGATGCGGTCGGCATCCGCCCAGTCTGGGCAGCTCACTCCAGTCCGTAAACCCGGCGCGCGTTGTCCGCCGCGACCATCCGGGCCACCCTCTGGGCGTCCTCCAGGGACCAGGCTCCCTCGGCGACCCAGATGCCCAGGACCCGGGCCAGGGCCTCGCGGAACAGCCGGGCGCCGACGACGTGCAGCTCGGGCAGGCCATGGGCGCCGGTGGAGAAGAGGATCTTGCCGAAGGGGGCCAGCTCCAGGATCTCGGCGAGGACGGTGGCCGCACGGGCGCCGGTGCGGACCAGTGCGGCGCCGGAGTCGGTGTAGACGTGCGGGAAGACGCCGGCCAGATGCGCGGCGTGGCGATGGTACGGGTAGCCGTGCAGCAGGATCAGGTCGGTGCCGAGGCCTGCCGTGGCCCGCACGAAGTCGGTGAGCAGCACGGGGTCGGTACGGTCGATGCGGGACGCCGGTTCGCCGAGCCCGGCGTGCAGTTGGAGCGGGAGGCCGGAGGCCACGGCGATCCACAGCAGATGCCGTAACAGCACCGGGTCGGTGAGCGGCCCGCCGACCCGCCGACCGGCCAGCCAGCGGCCCGCCGCGCCCCGCACCTCCCCCGGTCCCGGCGGCTCGGGCGCGAGCGCCAGGCCGTGTCCCAGCCCCGCGACGGAGGTGAAGGCGACCGCGTTCGCGGCGGCGCCGTGCACCGACTCGGCGAGGTTGGCGAGGAAGGACTCGACGGTGCCGGAGGTGTCGGCGACCTGCTCTGCGAGCTGCTCCAGCCGGACGATTTCACGGGCGTCGGCATCGCCCGTGGACGCCAGCTCAGCCGGGCCGGTGAGGTCACCGGGCAGGCCGGTGTCGACGAGGTAGGTGGTGATGCCGCTGCCGCGCAGCAGCCTGCGCCCCGCTTCCAGGACGCCCAGTTCCCGGCGCCGGGCCAGATAGCGGGCGGGCGGGCAGTGCGGTTCCAGTCCGAGCAGGGGCGGGCACCAGCGCCGTACGGCGAATCCCGTCTGGGTGTCGAAGAGGGTGGTGCCCGCTGCGGGTGGGCCCTCGGTGCGGGCGAGTTGGGCCTCGAAGGTGCCGAGGCCCAGCTCTGTTCGCAGTACGCCGTGGCAGTACTGGTCCACGAGGGACGGCGTTTCGATCATCCCGGACTCCCCGTGTGCACCGGCTTTCGCGGCTTAACGAGTGAACGGGGTTCGAGGTCGCGGATGGGCTCGGGAATGCGCGTTCGTCTGCGGCTACCGGTCCGTCATGGTCGCCCGCAGTTCCCTGCCCCCTTCAGGGGCGCGCTGTTCAGCCGCCGATCTGAATGCCGGCCATCCGCTTCCATTCGTACGAGCCCGTCTTCACCTTCGCCGCGAACTCGCCGTCGAAGGACTCGTGGACGGTGATACCGGCCTTCTCCACCGCCTGCTGGGCGATCTCGGTGCTGGGGGCCACCAGGTCGCCCCAGCCGCCGTCCTCGCCGACGAGGACGATGCGGGCGCCGCGCTCGCCGATGTAGGCCACCTGGCCCTCGGCGCCGCCGTGGGCCTTGGCGAAGGCGCTGATCTCCCGGGCGAGCTTTGCGGCCTTGCGGTCGGCCCTCGCGTCAACCTGCTGCGTGTCTGCCATGGCCAGGATGCTACTCGTGGGTAGATCGACTGGCGAGAGCAGGGCTCTGTGACGTACGCCCGGCGTGTGTCAGCGCAGGAACGGGTCCACCGCGATCGCCACGAACAGCAGCGACACATAGGTGATCGACCAGTGGAACAGCCGCATCTCCTTCAGCTTCACGCCGGTGGCCTCGGCCTTGGCCCGGTTCTGCAGCGCGTGCGCCTCCCACAGCCACCAGCCGCCGGCGGCCAGCGCGACGGCCGTGTAGAACCAGCCGGTGTAGCCGAGCGGGGTGAGCAGCAGGGAGACGGCGACCATCACCCAGCTGTAGATCACGATCTGCTTGGCGACGACCTTGTTGGAGGCGATCACCGGCAGCATCGGTACGCCCACGCGCGCGTAGTCGTCCTTCACCTTCATGGACAGCGGCCAGTAGTGCGGCGGGGTCCAGAAGAAGATCACCAGGAACAGGATGACCGGCGCCCAGGAGAGCGAGTCGGTCACGGCCGACCAGCCGATGAGCACGGGCATGCAGCCCGCGATGCCGCCCCACACGATGTTCTGCGAGGTACGCCTCTTGAGGAGCATCGTGTAGACGACGACGTAGAAGAGGAGTGCGCCGAGGGACAGCCAGGCGCTCAGCCAGTTGACGGTGAATCCGAACAGGAGCGTCGAGACGACCGCGAGGGTGATGCCGAAGGCGAGGCACTCGGGCGGGCTGACCATGCCGGTCACCAGCGGGCGCTGCGAGGTGCGGTCCATCAGGGCGTCGATGTCCCGGTCGATGTACATGTTGAGCGCGTTGGCGCCGCCCGCGGAGAGGTAGCCGCCGATGCAGGTGAGCAGGACCAGCCCCAGGTCCGGCACACCCTGCTGCGCCAGGAACATCACCGGAACGGTGGTGATGAGCAGCAGCTCGATGATCCGCGGCTTGGTCAGAGCCACGAACGCCTTGACACGGGCCCCGAACGGCCGGTGAACCGGGCCCTGGCTCGCACCACGAACCACACCCGCTGGACGGGATTCGACGGCCGTCACGCACACCCCTGACAGAGACTCCCAGCGAGCCTTCCCGGTGAAGTCGCGGTAAAGGCTCGCGCGTACCACGCCACTTTAGACGTTGCCCATACCCCGGCCTTCGCGGGGGTGGGGTCGTGTTGGCGTACGCCCCATAAGAGGGGACGGGTCACTCGATTGAGCGCTCAGATGACCAGGTCCGTATTCATGTGCCAAATGCCGTGTCGGCGCAGTCGGGAGGCGGATCCGACAGAGTCCCGGCAGTCTGGAAACACTCGAAAAAATGCACGTCCTTGCGAGGGTAGGCTCGTCAGCGGCCGGCGGGCAGAAGCGCGCCGGCGGCCGGGTGGGCGCATGCCCCGAAGACCGGCGACCGACATGTGGAGAGGAGCCCTGACCCAGGGTGAGCACCAAGCCGACCACCACAGACCTTGAGTGGACCGAGCTGGACCAGCGGGCCGTGGACACCGCCCGGGTCCTGGCCGCCGACGCCGTACAGAAGGTCGGCAACGGCCATCCCGGTACGGCGATGAGCCTGGCCCCGGCCGCCTACACCCTCTTCCAGAAGGTGATGCGGCACGACCCGGCCGACCCGGAGTGGGTCGGGCGCGACCGCTTCGTGCTGTCCGCCGGCCACTCTTCCCTGACCCTCTACACGCAGCTCTACCTGGCCGGCTTCGGCCTGGAGCTCCAGGACCTGGAGTCCTTCCGTACCTGGGGTTCGAAGACCCCGGGTCACCCGGAGTACGGGCACACCAAGGGTGTCGAGACCACCACCGGTCCGCTCGGCCAGGGTGTCGCCAACGCGGTGGGCATGGCGATGGCCGCCCGCTACGAGCGCGGCCTGTTCGACCCGGACGCGCCGCAGGGCGAGTCGCCCTTCGACCACTTCATCTACTGCATCGCCGGTGACGGCTGCCTCCAGGAGGGCATCTCCGCCGAGGCGTCCTCGCTGGCCGGCCACCAGAAGCTCGGCAACCTGATCCTGCTGTGGGACGACAACCACATCTCGATCGAGGGCGACACCGAGACGGCCGTCTCCGAGGACACCGTCAAGCGCTACGAGGCCTACGGCTGGCATGTGCAGCGCGTGGAGGCCCAGGAGAACGGCGACCTGGACCCGCGGGCCATCTACGCCGCGATCCAGGAGGCGAAGAGGGTCACGGACAAGCCGTCCTTCATCGCGATGCGCTCGATCATCGCCTGGCCGGCCCCGAACGCCCAGAACACCGAGGCCGCGCACGGCTCGGCGCTGGGCGATGAGGAGGTCGCGGCCACCAAGCGCGTCCTCGGCTTCGACCCGGAGAAGAGCTTCGCCGTCGAGGACGAGGTGATCACGCACACCCGCAAGGCCCTGGAGCGCGGCGCCCAGGCGCGCGCCGAGTGGGAGAAGTCCCTGCAGGTGTGGCGGGACGACAACCCCGAGCGTGCCGCCGAGTTCGACCGCATCAGCAAGGGCGAGCTGCCCACCGGCTGGGAGGAGAAGATCCCGGTCTTCGAGCCGGGCAAGGGCGTCGCGACGCGTGCCGCCTCCGGCAAGGTGCTGCAGGCGCTCGGCGCGGTGATCCCCGAGCTGTGGGGCGGCTCCGCCGACCTCGCCGGGTCGAACAACACCACCATCGACAAGGAGAGCTCGTTCCTGCCCGAGGGCAACCCGCTGCCCGAGGCCAAGCCGTACGGCCGCACCATCCACTTCGGCATCCGCGAGCACTCCATGGGCGCCGAGATGAACGGCATCACGCTGCACGGCAACACGCGTGTCTACGGCGGTACGTTCCTCGTCTTCTCCGACTACATGCGCAACGCGGTGCGCCTGTCGGCCCTGATGCACCTGCCGGTGACGTTCGTGTGGACGCACGACTCCATCGGCCTCGGCGAGGACGGCCCCACCCACCAGCCGGTCGAGCACCTGGCCTCGCTGCGCGCCATCCCGGGCCTGAACATCGTCCGCCCGGCGGACGCCAACGAGACCGCCATCGCCTGGCGGGAGATCCTGGGCCGCTGGACGAAGGAGTTCGGCAAGGGCCAGCCGCACGGCCTCGCGCTCACCCGCCAGGGCGTGCCGACGTACGAGCCCAACGAGGACGCGGCCAAGGGTGGCTATGTCCTGTTCGAGGCCGACGGCGGCGAGCCGCAGGTGATCCTGATCGCCACCGGTTCCGAGGTGCACGTGGCCGTGGAGGCGCGTGAGCGGCTCCAGGCCGAGGGCGTGCCGACGCGTGTCGTGTCGATGCCGTCCGTCGAGTGGTTCGAGGAGCAGGACCAGGGGTACCGGGACTCCGTGCTCCCGCCCTCCGTCAGGGCCCGTGTGGCCGTGGAGGCGGGCATCGGGCTGACCTGGTACCGCTATGTCGGGGACGCCGGCCGCATCGTTTCCCTGGAGCACTTCGGTGCTTCCGCCGACGGCAAGGTGCTCTTCCGCGAGTTCGGCTTCACTGCCGAGAATGTGGCCGCCAAGGCCCGGGAATCCATCGCCGCCGCCCAGCGCTGACGCTCATATACGACACGTAGGAGATGTAATTCCATGACAGACGCACTGAAGCGCCTCTCCGAGGAAGGCGTGGCGATCTGGCTGGACGACCTGTCGCGCAAGCGGATCACGTCCGGCAACCTCGCCGAGCTGATCGACCAGCAGCACGTCGTGGGCGTCACCACCAACCCGACGATCTTCCAGAAGGCGATCAGCGGCGGTGACGGCTACGAGCAGCAGGTCGCCGACCTCGCCGCCCGGAAGGTCACCGTCGAGGAGGCCATCCGCATGATCACCACGGCGGACGTCCGCGACGCCGCCGACATCCTGCGCCCGGTCTTCGACGCCACCGGCGGCAAGGACGGCCGGGTCTCCATCGAGGTCGACCCGCGCCTGGCGCACAACACCAGGGCCACCGTCGCCGAGGCCAAGCAGCTGGCCTGGCTGGTGGACCGTCCCAACACCCTGATCAAGATCCCGGCCACCGAGGCGGGTCTGCCGGCCATCACCCAGACGATCGGTCACGGCATCAGCGTCAACGTCACCCTGATCTTCTCCCTGGAGCGGTACCGGGCCGTCATGGACGCCTACCTCTCCGGCCTGGAGAAGGCCAAGGAGCGCGGCCTGGACCTGTCGCTGATCCACTCCGTGGCGTCCTTCTTCGTGTCCCGCGTGGACACCGAGATCGACAAGCGCCTGGACGGCATCGGCACCGACGAGGCCAAGGCGCTGCGCGGCAAAGCCGCCGTCGCCAACGCGCGCCTCGCCTACCAGGCGTACGAGGAGGTCTTCTCCTCCGACCGCTGGCAGGCGCTGGAGAACGCGGGCGCCAACAAGCAGCGTCCGCTGTGGGCGTCGACCGGTGTGAAGGACCCGGCGTACCCGGACACGCTGTACGTCACCGAGCTGGTCGCGCCGAACACGGTCAACACCATGCCGGAGGCCACGCTGGAGGCCACCGAGGACCACGGCGAGATCAGCGGCGACACCATCGCCGGCACCTACGAGCAGGCGCGTGCCGACCTCGACGCGCTGGAGAAGCTCGGCATCTCGTACGACGACGTCGTGCAGGTGCTGGAGGACGAGGGCGTCGAGAAGTTCGAGGCGTCCTGGAACGACCTGCTGAAGTCCACTCAGGCGGAGCTCGAGCGCCTTGCCCCTTCGGAGGGCTGAGTTGTCACCCCTTTCCGGTTCCGGAGCGAACCCGCTTCGTGACCCGGCCGACCGACGGCTCCCGCGTATTGCGGGGCCGTCCGGTCTGGTCATCTTCGGTGTCACGGGCGACCTGTCCCGCAAGAAGCTGATGCCCGCGGTGTACGACCTCGCCAACCGGGGTCTGCTGCCGCCGGGCTTCTCGCTGGTGGGCTTCGCCCGCCGCGAGTGGGCGCACGAGGACTTCGCGCAGGAGGTCCACGACGCCGTCAAGGCGCACGCCCGTACGCCGTTCCGCGAGGAGGTCTGGCAGCAGCTCATCCAGGGGATGCGCTTCGTCCAGGGCACCTTCGACGACGACGACGCCTTCGAGCGCCTGCGCTCCACCATCGACGAACTGGACAAGGCACAGGGCACGAGCGGCAACTTCGCCTTCTACCTGTCGGTGCCGCCGCGCTCCTTCCCGGTCGTCATCCAGCAGCTGAAGAAGCACGGGCTGGCCGACCAGTCGAGCGGTTCCTGGCGGCGCGCGGTCATCGAGAAGCCGTTCGGCCACGACCTGAAGTCGGCCGAGGAGCTCAACAAGGTCGTGCACGAGGTGTTCGAGCCGGACCAGGTGTTCCGCATCGACCACTACCTCGGCAAGGAGACCGTCCAGAACATCCTGGCGCTGCGTTTCGCCAACACGATGTTCGAGCCGATCTGGAACCGGTCCTTCGTGGACCATGTGCAGATCACCATGGCCGAGGACATCGGCATCGGCGGCCGGGCCGGCTACTACGACGGCATCGGCGCCGCCCGTGACGTCATCCAGAACCACCTGCTCCAGCTCATGGCGCTGACCGCAATGGAGGAGCCCGCCTCCTTCGACGCGGACGCGCTGGCCGCGGAGAAGGAGAAGGTGCTCGGCGCGGTACGGCTGCCCAGGGACCTGGGCCGCAGCACCGTGCGCGGGCAGTACGCGGGCGGCTGGCAGGGCGGCGAGAAGGTCATCGGCTACCTCGAAGAGGACGGCATCGACCGGAAGTCGAAGACCGACACGTATGCGGCGATCAAGCTGGAGATCGACAACCGCCGCTGGGCGGGCGTCCCCTTCTATCTGCGCACCGGCAAGCGCCTCGGCCGCCGGGTGACGGAGATCGCCGTCGTCTTCCAGCGGGCCCCGCACTCCCCCTTCGACACCACGGCGACGGAGGAGCTGGGCCAGAACGCGATCGTCATCCGCGTCCAGCCGGACGAGGGCGTGACCGTGCGGTTCGGTTCGAAGGTGCCGGGCACCTCGATGGAGATCCGGGACGTCTCCATGGACTTCGCCTACGGCGAGTCCTTCACGGAGTCCAGCCCGGAGGCGTACGAGCGCCTGATCCTGGACGTGCTGCTGGGCGACGCCAACCTCTTCCCGCGCACCGAGGAGGTCGAGCTGTCCTGGAAGATCCTCGACCCGATCGAGGAGTACTGGGACAAGCACGGCAGGCCCGCGCAGTACCAGTCGGGCACCTGGGGCCCCGCCGAGGCGGACGAGATGCTCGCACGAGACGGACGGAGCTGGCGCCGCCCATGAAGATAGACCTGACCGACACCACCGCCGGCGACATCAACAAGGCGCTCGTCCAGGGCCGCCGCGCCATCGGCACCCCCGCCGTCGGCATGGTCCTGACCCTCGTCATCGTCACCGACGAGGAGAACGCCTACGACGCGCTGAAGGCCGCCAACGACGCCTCCCGCGAGCACCCCTCGCGCACGCTGGTGGTCATCAAGCGGGTCTCCCGCAGCCCGCGCGACCGCACCTCCTCGCGTCTGGACGCCGAGGTGCGGGTGGGCGCGGACGCGGGCACCGGCGAGACGGTCGTGCTGCGGCTGTACGGCGAGGTCGTGGGCCACGCGGACTCGGTCGTGCTGCCGCTGCTGCTGCCGGACGCGCCGGTGGTCGTATGGTGGCCGGTGAACGCCCCGCTGGACCCGGCGAAGGACCCGCTCGGCGCGCTCGCCCAGCGCCGGGTCACCGACACCTACGCCGCCGAGCAGCCGGTGCGGGAGCTGTCCGCCCGCGCCGAGGCCTACACGCCCGGCGACACCGACCTGTCCTGGACCCGGATCACGCCGTGGCGTTCGATGCTCGCGGCGGCCCTGGACCAGGTCACTTGTGAGGTGCGGGCCGTCGAGGTGGAGGGCGAGGAGTTCAACCCGAGCTGTGAGCTGCTGGCGATGTGGCTCGCGGACCGGCTGGACGTACCGGTGAAGCGGTCGCTGTCGGGCGGCCCGGGCCTCACCGCGGTCCGCCTGGACACCAGCTGCGGCCCGATCGTCCTGGACCGCGCGGACGGCACGCTGGCCACGCTGTCCATCGAGGGCCAGCCGGCCCGCGCGGTGGCGCTGAAGCGGCGGGAGACCGCCGAGCTGATCGCGGAGGAGCTGCGCCGGCTCGACCCGGACGACACCTACGCGTCGGCGCTGCGCTACGGCGTGGAGCGGCTGAACACGGTCCCGGAGCAGTCCGGTCAGGAGCCGGTCGCCGAGCCCCAGCCCGAAGCGGAAGCGGCCAAGGCACCGGCCAAGAGGGCGACGGCCAAGACCGCGAAGAAGGCACCTGCGAGGAAGGCGGCGGCGAAGTGAGCACTCCGCAGCTGGTCGTCCACCGCGACAAGGAACTGATGGCACAGGCCGCCGCGGCCCGCCTGATCACGAAGATCGTGGACGCGCAGGCCTCCCGGGGCACCGCGTCCGTGGTCCTCACCGGCGGCCGCAACGGCAACGGCCTGCTGGCCGCGCTGGCGGCGGCCCCGGCCCGGGACGCCATCGACTGGGGCCGGCTCGACCTGTGGTGGGGCGACGAGCGCTACCTGCCCGAGGGCGACCCCGAGCGCAACGTCACGCAGGCCCGCGAGGCCCTGCTCGACTCGGTCCCGCTGGACCCCGAGCGCGTGCACGCCATGCCCGCCTCCGACGGGCCGTACGGTACGGACGTCGACGCGGCGGCGGAGGCGTACGCGGCGGAGCTGGCGAAGGCGGCCGGGCCGGAGAACCACGGCTCGGTCCCGACCTTCGACGTCCTGATGCTGGGCGTCGGCCCGGACACCCACGTGGCCTCGCTCTTCCCGGAGCATCCGGGGGTGCGGGAGACGGAACGCACGGTGATCGGCGTCCACGGCGCCCCCAAGCCGCCGCCGACCCGGGTCTCCCTCACCCTCCCGGCGATCCGCGCGGCCCGCGAGGTCTGGCTCCTCGCGGCCGGCGAGGACAAGGCGGAGGCCGCGGCCATCGCCCTGTCGGGCGCGGGCGAGATCCAGGCCCCGGCGGCGGGCGCGCACGGCCGCTCGCGCACGCTGTGGCTGCTGGACGCCGCCGCGGCTTCGCAGCTGCCGCGGTCGCTGTATCCGCCGGCTTCGCCGTGACGCTCTTTCACGGATAGGGACGGCGCACGGATGGGGACGGCGGGGACTTCGGTCCCCGCCGTCCCTCATTTCACCGAACCCGCCATCACGCCCTGCACGAAGTGCCGCTGGAACGCGAAGAACACGACCACCGGCACGATCAGGGACAGGAAGGCGCCCGGCGCCAGGACGTCGATGTTGCTGCCGAACTGGCGGATCTGGGACTGGAGTTCCACGGTCAGCGGCTGGGAGGAGCTGTCGGCGAACAGCAACGCCACCAGCATGTCGTTCCAGACCCAGAGGAACTGGAAGATGGCGAGGGAGGCGATCGCGGGCCGGCCCACGGGAAGGACCAGGCGCGTGAAGATGCGCCACTCGCCGCCCCCGTCCATCCGGGCCGCCTCCAGCATCTCCTTCGGCATCTCCGCGAAGTAGTTGCGGAGCAGGAACACGGCGAAGGGGAGGCCGTACGCCACGTGGAACAGGACGACTCCGGGGATCGTGCCGAACAGGCCCAACATGCCGAAGAGTTTGGCCACCGGCAGCAGGCCGATCTGCACCGGCACCACCAACAGGGCCACCACCAGCAGGAAGAGGGGCTCCCGGAAGGGGAAGTCCAGCCAGGCGAAGGCGTATCCGGCGAGGGCGGCGATGACCACGACGAGCGTCGTGGCCGGCACCGAGATCAGGACCGTGTTCCAGAAGGCCTGCGTCATACCGGAGTTCTTCAGCAGGGCCGAGTAGTTGTCGAAGGACAGCCGGCCGGGGCTGGTGAGCGCGGTCCACCAGCCGCCCTTCGCGGTGTCCTGGGCCGAGCGCAGGGAGGACACGAAGAGGCCGGCGAGCGGGGTCAGCCAGACCAGGCCGATCACCACCAGGAAGGCCTGCACCAGGCCGTTGCCCAGGCCCCGCCTGATCGCGTTCATGGCCGAGTTCATCGCTGGCTCCTCATCGTTGACTACGGCGGAAACGGCGGACGTTGAAGACCATCGCCGGGATGACCAGCAGCAGGAGCAGCACGCCCAGCGCGCTGCCGAGGCCCTGGTTGTTGCCGCCGCCGAAGGACACGAGCCACATCTGGGTCGCGAGCACCGTGGCGTCCTCCTGCACCGGTCCGGGCGCGATGATGTAGACGAGGTCGAAGACCTTCATCACATTGATGACGAGGGTCACGAAGACGACGGTGAGCACGGGCGCCAGCAGCGGCACGGTGATGCGGCGGAAGATCTGCCACTCGTTCGCCCCGTCCATCCGGGCCGCCTCCAGCGCGTCCCGGGGCAGGGTCGACAGGCCCGCGCCGATCAGCACCATCGCGAAGCCCGTCCAGATCCACAGGTACGCGCCGATGATCGCCGGGGTGACCAGCGTCGGCCCGAGCCAGGAGACGCCCTGGTAGGGCGCCGCGAAGTTGGACTCGGGCAGTTTCACCGTGTACGAGCCCGCGCGCAGCCCGGGGAAGCGGAAGGAACCGTCGGCCGCAGTGGTCGTGCTCGCGACCGTCTGCCCGTCGCGCACCGCCTGGACGCGCATGCCGGGCAGGCCGCTCTCCTTCGGGTCGACCCGGCCCGGCTTGCCGCCCCCGCCGGGGGTGAAGTCGAGGTAGACGACACCGCGCAGCTCGCCGGGCGCGGCCTTGCGAGAGGCCGCCGCAGCAGCGGGCTCGGCTCCCTTCGGCAGGTCCTTGGGCAGTACCCCGACCATCGGGAGCGCCACCGTGTGGCCGGCGGCGGCGGTCGTACGGTACGAGCCGTCGGGGTCCTGGGTCAGCAGGCCCTGGCGGCCGCGCGCCGTCGGGTACGACGACGTGCCCTCGAAGGCGTCGTGGACGGAGACGACGGCCGCGTTCAGCACGCCCTTGTTCGGGTCCTGGTCGTAGGCGAGCCGGAAGATGATGCCGGCGGCCAGGAAGGACACGGCCATCGGCATGAAGAGCAGGAGCTTGAAGGCGGTGGCCCAGCGGACCTTCTCGACCAGCACGGCCAGGATCAGGCCGAGGCCGGTCAGCAGGGACGGGGCCACCACCACCCAGATGGCGGTGTTGCGGATGGCCTTCAGGGTCGCCGGGTCGCGGAACATCTCGGCATAGTTGTCGCCGCCCACGAACCGGGTGCCGGAGGCGTCGAAGAAGCTGCGGCCGACGGAGAACAGCACCGGGTAGACGACGAGCGCGCCGAGCAGCAGCAGCGCGGGGAAGACGAAGAGCAGGGCGATCAGCCGGGCGCGCCGCCGGCTGCGGCGCCCGCGCGCCTCGCCGGCGGCCCGCGGGCCCGCCTGCTGTTTCACAAGAGTGGTGACGGTCATGTTCGCTGCCGGTCAGCCCTGGTAGGCCTTGGCCGCCGCGGATTCCAGCTTCGCCGCGGTGCCCTTCGGGTCGGACGGGTCGCGCAGGAAGTCCTGGAGCAGCTTCCACTCGCCGGCGCCCTTGGTGCCGCCGAAGGCCGCCGGGGCCTGGTCGGACATGTCGAAGCGGACCGAGTCGCCCGCGTCGATCAGGGACTTGGCGGTGGCGCGGGCGACGTCGTCGCCGTAGGAGGCGAGGTCGAGCTTCTTGTTCGGGGACAGGAAGCCGCCCGCCTTCGCCCACACGGCCGCCGCCTCGGGGCTCGCCAGGTACTCCAGGAGCTTCATGCCGGCCTTGGCGTTCTTCCCGTCCTTCAGCACCACGGCCGCGTCACCGCCGCTGACGACCGGTGCCGTGCCGCCGTCGACCGCCGGGAACGGGAAGAAGTTCGCGTCCTTGCCGATCGTCTTGCCGAACTGGTCGTGCGCGACCCCGGCCACGAAGTCGCCCTCGTAGACCATGCCGGCCTCGGGCTTGGGCCCGAACACCTTCTCCACCGAGCTCGGGAAGTCGGTGTTCAGGGCCTCCTTCTGGCCGCCCGCGATCAGCTGCTTGTCCTTGAACAGCTTGCCGAGGGTGGTGAGCGCCTTGACGACGGAGGGGTCGGTCCACTTCAGCTGGTGCGCGGCGAGGGCGTCGTACTTCTCGGGGCCCGCCTGGGAGAGGTAGATGTTCTCGAACCAGTCGGTGAGGGTCCAGCCGTCCTCACCGGCGACGGAGAAGGCGGCGAGCCCGGAGTCGGAGACGGTGTGGCCGGCCTTGAGCAGCTCGTCGTACGTCTTCGGCGGCTTGACCCCGGCCTGGGTGAGCGCGTCGGGGCTGTACCAGACGGTGGACTTGTGGGCGGCCTTGAAGTACAGGCCGTACAGGGTACCGTCGACGCTGCCGTACTTCTTCCACACGGGCGCGTAGTCGGCGGTGACCGTCTGCTGGGCGGTCGGGGACAGCGGCTTGAGCCAGCCCTTCTTGGCGAACTGCTGCAGGACGCCGACCTGCGGGACCATCACGACGTCGGGCGCGTTGCCGCCTTCGATCTTGCTGCCGACGACGGTGGAGACGTTGTCGCCGGTGGAGATGAACTGCGTCTTGGCGCCGGTCTTGGCGGTGAACGCGTCCAGGACCTTCTGGAAGTTCTTCTGCTCGCTGCCGGTCCAGACGCCGGCCACGGTGACGGTCTGGCCGCTGAGCGCCTTGTCGCCGCCGCCGGCCGAGACGGGGCCGCCGCCGCAGGCGGTCGCGCCGAGCGCCAGGGCGAGGGCGGTGCAGCTGGTGAGCAGGGTGGTACGGCGTCGCATCATCGTCGATGTCCCTTCGAGAGGTGGTTGATCACAGGTCGCTGAGCCACCAGGCGGCCGTGGCGGCGGGCAGGACGCCGGCCGGGCAGGGGCCGCTGGAGAGCAGGGGGGTGCCGGAGACGGGGGCGGGCGTGGGAGCCGTGCCGAAGTTGACGGCGCAGACCAGGCCGTCGCCGCGGGTGAAGGCGAGGACGCCGGGCGGGGTGTCCAGCCAGCTCAGCGCACCCTCGCCCAACTGCGGGAGGGAGCGCCTGAGTTGGAGTCCGTCGCGGTACAGGTGCCAGAAGGAGCGGGTGTCGGCGAGGGCGCGGTCGGTGGCGTACTCGGCGAAGTAGTCCGGCTGGGGCAGCCAGGGCTTCGCCCCTTCGACACCGGAGGTGAAGCCGAACGGAGAGGCCTGACCGGACCAGGGCAGCGGCACCCGGCAGCCGTCCCGGATGCGGGCGCGGCTTCCGGTGCGGCGGAATATGGGGTCGGTGAGGACGTCGTCGGGCAGGTCGACGACCTCGGGCAGGCCCAGTTCCTCGCCCTGGTAGATGTACGCGGCTCCGGGCAGGGCCAGCATGAGCAGCGCGGCGGCGCGGGCGCGGGCGGCGCCGAGGCCGCTGCCCTCGGGGGCCGGTTCGCCGTAGCGGGTGACGGTGCGGACCTGGTCGTGGTTGTTGAGGACCCAGGTGACCGTGGAGCCGGTGCCGGCGATGTCCTGCATGGCCTCGGAGATGACCTTGCGGAAGGCGTCGGCGTCCCAGGGCGCGCCGAGCAGGTCGAAGAAGAAGGCCTGGTGGAGTTCGTCCGGGCGGACGTACAGGGCGTGTTCGCGGGCGGTGGGGACGGAGACCTCGCCGACGAGGAGGCGTTCGCGGCCGTCGCGTGCGGTGTACTCCTCGCATGTCGCGCGCCACTGCCGCCACACCGCGTGCACCTCGGGCTGGTTCCAGGCGAGCGGGTTGACCGAGTCGCGGGTGCGGGCGTCGGCCTCGGGGTCCTCGGAGTCGGGCAGTTCGGGGTGCTTGTAGAGGCCGGCGGCGACGTCGATACGGAAGCCGTCGACGCCCCGGTCGAGCCAGAAGCGCAGGACGCGGTCGAACTCGGCGGCGACCTCGGGGGTGCGCCAGTTCCAGTCGGGCTGCTCGGGCGTGAACATGTGCAGGTACCACTGGCCGTCGGCGACCCTGGTCCAGGCGGGGCCGCCGAACATGGCGTGCCAGTTGTTGGGCGGCTCGCCGCCGTCCGGGCCGCGGCCGTCGGCGAAGTGGAAGCGCGCGCGGGCCGGGCTGCCGGGCTCGCTGTCCAGCGCCTCGCGGAACCACGGGTGCTCGCTGGAGCAGTGGTTGGGGACGATGTCGAGGAGCACCTTGATGCCGAGCCGGTGCGCGGCGGCCATCAGCAGGTCGAACTCGGCGAGGTCGCCGAAGAGCGGGTCGACCCCGCAGTAGTCGGCCACGTCGTAGCCGTGGTCGTGCTGCGGCGAGGGATAGAACGGGCTCAGCCAGATCCCGTCGACGCCCAGCTTCTTCAGGTACGGCAGCCCGGCCCGGACGCCGGCCAGATCGCCGACGCCGTCGCCGGTGCTGTCGAGAAAGCTGCGGACGTAGACCTGGTAGATCACCGCGTCACGCCACCAGTGGTACTTACTCAGCATGCATGCATGTTAGGTAGGCGTGTCGTGAGGGTGTCAACGAAAAGAACGGAAGCTACTGGTGAGTTGAGGGCGCAAAATCGGACTTACCCGGGCATCGCGCATCAAGATGAGATCTGCGCGTTACTTAACAAGTAACTATCGGCGGGCGATCGCGTCGAGCTCGCGCGCGAGCCGGCGCACGGCCTGCTCGGGCGTCTGGCGCCCGGTGAGCGCGTCCTGCATCACGGCCTGCACCACCAGGCTGACCTGGTCGTAGTGCGGGCTCTTGGGACGCGGCCGGGCGGTGAGCACGGCGGTGCGCAGGGTCGGCAGATACGGGAAGCGCCGTACGAGTCCGGGGTCCTCGTAGAGCGCGGCGCGCACCGGAGGCAGCGCACCCCGGGTGAGCACCTGGCGCTGGACGGGCGCACTGGTGAGATAGGCGATCAGGCGGGCGGCCGAATCGGGGTGCGGCGTATGGGAGTTGACGGCCAGGTTGGAGCCACCGAGCACACTGGTCCCCGGTCCGTCGGGTCCGGGCAGTGGTACGGCGCCGATCTTCCCGGCGACCTTGGAACCCTTGGCGGAGGCGACGACGTAGGCGTAGGGCCAGTTGCGCAGGAAGAGCAGTCTGCCGTCCTGGAAGGCCTGCTTGGACTCCTCCTCCTTGTACGTCAGCGCCGCCTTGGGTATCCAGCCCTCGCGGACGCCACGGGCGAGGAAGCCGATGCCCTCGCGGGCGGCGGAGGAGTCGACGGTGACCCGGGTGCCCTCGCCGCCGAGGATCGTGCCGCCCGCCGAGTAGACGGCCTCGGCCGCGTTCACGGTGAGGCCCTCGTAGGGCAGGAACTGGCCCGCGTAGCCGCCGAGTCCGTACGTGGGCGCGATGGTCTTCGCGTCGTGCTCCAGCTCGGCCCAGGTGCGCGGCGGCGGTACGCCCTCCTTGGCGAGGATGTCCTTGCGATACAGGAGAAGTCCGGCATTCGTGACGTACGGCACCGCGTACAGCCGGCCGTCGTAGGTGGCCGTGTCCACGACCGGCGGCAGAAAGCTCTTCAGCGGGAAGCGGTCGCGCGGCAGCGGGCGGATCCAGCCGGCCGCCGCGAACTCCGAGGTCCAGTTGACGTCGATGTTGAGGACGTCGAACCGGCCCCGGTCGCCGCCGCGCAGGTCGGTGGTCATCTGGGCGTGGGTCTCGTCGGCGGAGTCCGGCAGCTCGACGAGGGTCACCTTCTCACCGGGGTGGGTGCGGTTCCAGCCCTGCAGCAGCGGGGCGAGATAGCCGGTGAGATCGCCGGCGGTGGCCAGGGTGAGCGGGCCGCGGCCGTCGCCCGCGGCCTCGTCGGCATGGGCGCCGGAGGCGACGTACCCGGTCATGGTCACGGCGAGAACGAGAAGGCCCCTACCGGCGGCGCGCATCCACCGCATAGGTTCCTCCCTGAACACGTACACACGGCTCCGGGCACCCTCGCCCGGGAGTCAGAGGCCATGTATACCTGTTAGGTATGGGCGATACTAGGGCCTGGAGCACATTACGCAGACTAGGAGGAGAGCACGAGTGCGCCTGCCCCTCCTGGCACTCCTCGCCCGCGGCCCCGCCCACGGCTACGAGCTGAAGCAGGACCTTGAGCAACTGCTGGGCTCCGCGTACCCTCAGCCCAACGTCGGCCAGATATACGTCACCCTCGGCCGCCTCGAGAAGTCGGGACTGATCGAGGGCGAGGACGTCGAGCAGTCCAGCCGGCCCAACAAGAAGGTCTACCACCTCACCGACGCCGGGTGGGAGGCGCTGCACGCCTGGTTCGAGGAGACCGAGGACGAGCCGCGGGTTCGGGACGAGTTCTTCATGAAGCTCGCCCTCGCCCCGCAGACCGGTCTCACCGACCAGATCGCCCTCATCAACCGCCAGCGGCGCCAGTACCTCAACACCATGCGCAACCTGTCGAAGCTGGCCGCGGCCGAGAACCGGGACAACCGCATCGCCCATCTGCTCATCGAGGGCGCGATGCTGCATCTGCAGGCCGACCTCGACTGGCTGGAACGGTGCCAGGAGGAACTGGAGGACCTTCAGTGAGCACGGACGGCACTCCGGTGCTGCGCGCCGCGGGTCTGGTGAAGACCCATCACGGCGAGGGCGCGCCCGCGCACGCCGTACGCGGGGTCGACCTGTCCGTGGCGCGGGGCGAGTTCGTGGCGATCACCGGCCCGTCCGGCGCCGGCAAGTCGACGCTGCTGCATCTGCTCGGCGGGCTGCAGCGCCCCGACGAGGGCAGCATCTGGCTGGACGGCCGGTGCACGGACTCCTTCAGCGAGGCGCGCTGGGCGGTGGAGCGCCGCAAGGCCATCGGGATCGTGTTCCAGTTCTTCAACCTGGTGTCGAACCTGTCCGTCGCCGACAACGTCGAGCTGCCCGCCCTGCTCGCCGGTGTCCCGCCGAAGAAGGCCCGCGCCGAGCGCGAGGAGCTGCTGGCCGAGCTGGGGCTCCGGGGCAAGGAGCGCAGCATGCCGGGCGAGCTGTCCGGCGGCGAACAGCAGCGGGTCGCGCTCGCCCGGGCCCTGGTCAACCATCCCCCGCTGCTGCTGGCCGACGAGCCCGCCGGCAGCCTGGACAGCAAGGGCACGCGCGAGGTCATGCGGCTGCTGTCCCGCTTCCACGGACGGGGCCAGACGATCGTGCTGGTCACGCACGATGCCCGGCTGGCCAGCGCCGCCGACCGCGTGATCAGCTTCTTCGACGGCCGGATAGCCGACGACGCCGCGCTGGACGGCACCCCGCCGCCCAGGAAGCCGGGGATCTCGGGCGTGCTGGAGCTGAGGGACTGACGGTGCTGGATCTCCGGGACGTACGAGCCACCCTGCGCTGGGCGCACTCGGACCTGCGCACCCACCGTGGTGAAGCGCTGTTCCTCGTGCTGGCCACCGCCGGGATCGTCGTCTCGCTGCTGCTGGCCACCGCCCTGTTCGGATACGCCACCAACCCCTGGCAGCGGGTCTTCACACAGGCCCGCGGGGCACACGTGTGGATCCACACCGTGCCGTCGGCCGACGCCCGCGGGCTGGCCCGGCTGCCGGGTGTCGAGTCCGTGGCCGGCCCCTACCGCACCGAGTCCGCCACCGTCTCCGTACGCGGCACCCGCGCCTCCGTGGAGCTGCGCGGCACCCCCGAGCTGCCCGCTGTCGGCCGGCCGCTGCTCACCGCCGGGCACTGGCTGGATCCGGCCGAACCGGACGGCGTGGTGCTGGAGAGCAGCCTGGCCCGGGCACTGCTGGCGGAGCCCGGGGACACCCTCACCCTGCCCGGTGCCGCCCGCGCCCTGACCGTCGAGGGCATCGCGGACAGCGCCGAGCCCCGTTACAGTGCGGGCGAGCAGCCGGGGCTGGTGTGGGCGCTGCCCGCCGCCGTACATGCTCCCGGCGGCCAGGTGATCGGGCTGCGTCTCGGCGACCCGGGCGACACGGACTACGCGGTGCAGCGGGCCGTCACGGTGCTGGGCGCGGGCGCGGTCGGCGAGGTCTCCACCTGGCAGCAGGAACGCGCCGCGGCCCAGGGTGACAACCGGCTGCTCGGCCAGGTGCTCGGCCTGTTCGGTCTCGGCGCCCTGATCGCCGCGGGGTTCGCCGTGCACGGGGCGATCGCCACCCGCATCCGCGGGCATCTGCGGGACATCTCGGTGCTGAAGGCGATCGGCTTCACACCCGGTCAGGTCGTCCGGATCTTCCTGCTCCAGCACCTGACGTACGCGCTGCTCGGCTCGGTGGCCGCCGCGGCGCTCACCGATGCCCTGGGCCGCCGGATCCCCGGCCGGCTCGGTGACGCCGTGGGCGTGTGGCAGGGGTTGCCCGGGCACACCGTGGCGCTGCTCGTGGTGCCCGTGGGCGCGGTCCTGTTCATCGGTCTGACCACGGGGCTCGCGGCGTGGCGGGCCGGGCGGGTGCCGCCGGTTCCGGTGCCGCGCCCGGCCGCACCGGCCGGCGGCCGGCTGACCGGACCGGCCCGGCGGGCGCTCGGGCTGCGGCTGCCGGCCGCGCTGGTCCTCGGCTGCCACAAGGCGTTCACCGGGCGTGGCCGCTCACTGGCCACCGTGGCCCGGCTGACGCTGCCGCTGCTGCTGATCGTGGTGGCGCTCAGCGCCTGGACCACGATCGACCGCTTCCACAACAGCCCGGACCGCATGGGTCTGCCGACGGCTCTGACGGTCCGCTCCGACGGCGATCTGGACGCATCCGCCGTACGGGCCCTGCTCACCGGCGATCACGGGGTCGCCGCCGCCTATCCCGGCGTCGAGGTCGCCGCGCTGGTCCCCGGCCAGACCGGCACCATCGCGCTGCGCGGCGTCGGCACCCGCGCCGAGCCCTACCCCTATGCCCTCGCCGAGGGCCGGGCCGCACGCGGACCGGACGAGGCGGTGGCCGGCCAGGGCCTGCTGGACCTGCTGCACGCCCGGGTCGGTGACTGGGTGCGCATGACCGTGGGCGACCGGCCGCAGATCCTGCACATCGTGGGGCGCAGCATCGAACCGCAGAACGCCGGCCGGGTGGTGACCACCTCCCTGGACACCCTCCGCGAGAACGACCCCGCGCTGACCCCCGCCTTCTACGAACTGCGGCTGCGCCCCGGCACCGCCCCGCAGCACGTGGCCGCCGCACTGGCCCGGGCCGGCCACGGCCACCTCGACGTGCACACGGTGACGAACCCGGCCGACGGCCTGTCCCCGCTGCGCGCGGTCGTCGCCGGGCTGATCGCCGTACTGGCCCTGATCGGTCTGGTCGAGCTGCTCACCGCGATCGGCGGCAGCGTCCGGGAGGGCGAGCGGGACGTGCTGGCGCTGAAGGCGATCGGCATGTCGCCGCGGCAGATCACCGCGATCACCGTCACGGCGACGAGCTGTACGGCCCTGGCCGCGGTGATCGCCGGCACGGCGCTGGGGCTGCCGCTGGGCCGCCGGCTCATCGACGCCCAGGGCAGTTCCAGCGGCATCGGCGCCGGGATCGCCCAGTCCCCGTCGCCGGTGCTGCTGCTGTCGGTCGGCCTCGCCGCGGTCCTGGGTGCCGCTCTGCTGTCCGCGCTGCCGGCGGGCCGTGCCGCCCGCAGACGGCTCGCGGACACGCTCAGCGCGGTGGCCTGACCGGGTCAGGGAGTCGTCTGCCGCCACTGCTCGGGGTGTGCCCGGATCTTGGTGAGCAGACCGGCGAACGCGTCCGCGTCGAACAGCACGGCGTTGTACTCGGGCGGTATACGCACGTCGTCGATCTCGGCGGTGGGGGTGCCGGGGCCCCGGGGGTCCTGCGCTCCGCCCGCGTCTTCGTAGGCCTTCTCGGCCCGGGTGACGAACGAGCGGTACTTCATGGTCCGCACCGCGGAGTCGAAGTCCGGCCCGCGCAGCCCCGGGACCCGCGCGGCCAGCTTGAGGAGGCAGGCGTCGGTGAACCCGTCGACGCTCTCGGCGGGCTGGTGGGCGTAGAGCACGTCGTGGTACTCGGCGAACCTGCCCTTGTCCAGCGCGGCCCGCAGCGCGTTGACCGCCTTCGCGGAACCCGAGCCGCCGAGCCGGCCGTCCAGGAAGGAGGCCAGGGTGTACTTCGTCTCGGCCTGACGCCGGATGGTCGCCTCGCGCAGCCGCGCGGCACCGCCGGTGGTCTCGAACTGCTTGCACACCGGGCACCGCGGGTCCTCGTACAGGTGCACGGTCACCGGGGCGGCGGGGTCCCCGACCATGATGGTCGTGCCGTCGTTTCCCAACCGCTCCGGCACCTGGGACAGCCCGGAGTAGGCCGGCGCGGCCTTCGTCGTGGCGGGCGACCGGCCGCTCCTGCCCTCCGCCGACGGGTCGCCGCTGCCGCAGCCCACCGCCGACATCCCCACCACGGCCACCGCGACGGCCGCGGCGAACCCTCTGTGCACCATGCGCCTTCCTCCCCTGAAGTCGCCCAACCCTAGGGGATGCGCACAGCGGGCACACAGAGGGTTCTGCCGCGGCGGCTCGGGCGGGGATCAGCTCCGGCCGCGCAGCTGCCTGTACTTGGCGACCAGCGTCTTGGTGGAGGCGTCGAGGCCGGGCACCTCCGCGCCCTCGGTCAGCGCCGGCTCGACCCGCTTGGCCAGCACCTTGCCCAGCTCCACGCCCCACTGGTCGAAGGAGTCGATGTTCCACACCGCGCCCTGCACGAACACCTTGTGTTCGTAGAGCGCGACCAGCTGGCCGAGGACGGACGGGGTGAGTTCCTTGGCCAGGATGGTCGTCGTCGGCCGGTTGCCCCGGAAGGTCTTGTGCGCGACCAGCTCCTGGGGCACGCCCTCCGCGCGGACCTCCTCGGCCGTCTTGCCGAAGGCCAGCGCCTGGGTCTGGGCGAAGAAGTTGGCCATCAACAGGTCGTGCTGGGCCTTGAGTTGGTCACTCAGCTCGCCCACCGGCTCGGCGAAGCCGATGAAGTCCGCCGGGATGAGCTTGGTGCCCTGGTGGATCAACTGGTAGTAGGCGTGCTGCCCGTTGGTGCCCGGCGTGCCCCACACCACCGGCCCGGTCTGCCACTCGACCGGCCGGCCGTCCCGCGCCACGTACTTGCCGTTGGACTCCATGTCGAGCTGCTGCAGGTAGGCGGTGAACTTCGACAGGTAGTGGCTGTACGGCAGGACCGCGTGCGACTGGGCGTCGTGGAAATTGTCGTACCAGATGCCCAACAGGCTCAGCAGCAAAGGTGCGTTGGCCTCGGCGGGTGCGGTGCGGAAATGGTCGTCGACCAGCCGGAAGCCGTCGAGCATCTCGCGGAACCGGTCGGGTCCGATCGCGATCATCAGGGACAGGCCGATCGCGGAATCGTACGAGTACCGGCCGCCGACCCAGTCCCAGAACTCGAACATGTTGTCCGGGTCGATGCCGAACTCGGTGACCTTCTCGGCGTTCGTGGACAGCGCGACGAAGTGCTTGGCGACCGCCGAGTCGTCACCTAGCGCGTCCACCAGCCACGTCCGCGCGGAGGTCGCGTTGGTGATGGTCTCGATGGTGGTGAAGGTCTTCGACGCGATGATGAACAGCGTCTCGGCCGGGTCCAGGTCCCGGGTGGCCTCGTGCAGGTCGGCGCCGTCCACGTTGGAGACGAAGCGGACCGTCAGAGCGCGGTCGGTGAAGCTGCGCAGCACCTCGTAGGCCATCGCGGGGCCCAGGTCGGAGCCGCCGATGCCGACGTTGACCACGTTCTTGATGCGCCTGCCGGTGTGGCCGGTCCACTCGCCGGAGCGGACGCGGCCGGCGAAGTCGCTCATCTTGTCGAGGACGGCGTGCACCTTCGGGACGACGTTCTCCCCGTCGACCTCGATCACCGCGTCCCGCGGGGCGCGCAGCGCGGTGTGCAGGACCGCACGGTCCTCGGTGACATTGATCTTCTCGCCGCGGAACATGGCGTCCCGCAGGCCGAACACGTCCGTGGCGGCGGCCAGCTCGCGCAGCAACCGCAGTGTCTCGTCGGTGACCAGGTGCTTCGAGTAGTCGAGGTACAGATCGCCGACCTGGAGCGTGTACTCCTCGCCGCGTCCGGGATCGCCGGCGAACAGCTCCCTGAGATGGGTGTCGGCCAGCTCCTCCCGGTGCTTGGCGAGCGCGGTCCATTCGGGCGTCTGGTTGAGCCTGGTACGGCCGTCTGCGTTCATTTCCGACTTCAGCCTTCTTTCGTGCCTGTCCCAGCTGTTCCAACCTATTTGATCAGCGCGCGGCACGAGCCGTCGTGACGTCGTCGCCCGGCGCAACAACAGGTACGTCCGCCTTGCGGGCCGGTATCAGCGAGGTGACGGCGAGGGCGAAGAGGACGGCGGCGAGCAGCGCCGGACCGTTCAGTCCGTACGTCCGCGCCGCCACTCCGCCGAGGAGCGCGCCGAGCGGGGCGCCGGACGTGGAGGAGGTGCGGAACGCGGAGGCGATACGGCCCACCATCGCCTCGGGGCTGCGCTGCTGCATCAGAGTGACCTGGTTGACGTTCCACACCATGTTCATGGCGCCGAGCAGCAGCATGCCGGTGGCGAGTGCGGTCAGGTGCCGGACGGATCCGATGAGCAGCAGGGACGATGTCTGGACGCAGCCGGCGACCAGCAGCGCCCGCACCCGGCCGGTGCGGCGCGCGAGGCGCTGGGCGAGGAATCCGCCGGTGATGCTGCCGGCCGAGAATGCCGTCATCGCGGCCGCGTATCCGGTGTTGCCCGCATCCAGCCAGCGCGTCACGTGCAGCGCAAGCGTGGCGATCAGGGCACCCATGCCGATGTTGCACAGCAGCGTGGCCACGCAGGTCGCGCGCAGTGCCCGGTCGCCCCACAGGGCGCGCAGGCCCGCCGCGATCTCCGTCCGCAGGGTGCTGCCGGCCGGGTGCGGCTCGCGCTCCGGCGGACGTATCCGCAGGGACGCCACCAGGGCGGCGGCGGCCAGGAAGGTGCTCGCGTCGGCCGCGAACGGCATGAAGGCGCCCGCCGTCAGCAGCAGTGGCACCAGCGGGGCGGCGAGCAGACCGCCGGCGATCTGCTGTCCGGTCATCAGCCGGGCGTTGGCGCCGCCCAGGGCCGCGCGGTCCACGAGCGCGGGCAGCAGGGCCGTGGAGGCGTTGTCGAAGAGGGTCTGGAGCGTGGTCAGCGCGAAGGCGAGGGCGAGCAGCAGCGGGATCGAGGCGTGGCCCAGTGCCACGACGACGGCGAACGCGGCCACCAGCAGGCCACGGACCGTGTCCACGGCCCACATCGCCCGGCGTTGGTCGACCCGGTCGGCCACGGCCCCGCCGAGCAGCCCGAACAGCAGCCACGGCACATAGCCGCAGGCCGTCACCGAGGCGATGACCAGGGGCTCGTCGCTGAGCCGCACCGCGAGCAGGGGCAGGGCGGAGGTCCGTAACGCGTCCCCGAACCGGGAGACCACGGCGGCCGTCCACAGCCGCCCGAATCCCCCGCGCCAACCGGGCGCCGTCACGCGCCCTTCCTCGACCGTCGCCACAGCTCCCCCTCACCATGCGTCTATGGACACAAGGTAGAGGGAGCCACTGACAATCGTCCGGCCGCCGGCGGGCGGATACGGCTCCGGCCAGGCACCTCAAGGCGCCCGGCCGGTGTCAAGTGCTAGATCTCGCCCCGCAGTTTGGCGAGCGCCTCGGCGAGGATCGCCTCGCCGTCCGCGTCGCTGCGCCGCTCCCGTACGTACGCGAGATGCGTCTTGTACGGCTCGGTGCGCGGTGGGTCCGGCGGGTTGTCCCGGTCCTGACCTGCCGGGAAGCCGCAGCGCGGGCAGTCCCAGGTGTCGGGAACCTGCGCGTCGCTGGCGAAGCTCGGCTGCGTCTCGTGCCCGTTGGAGCACCAGAAGGAGACGCGCAGCCGCGGCGCGGACTCGCCGCGCTCGGCCTCGCCCATCGGCCCCGCCCCGACCCGGCTTCCTCGGATCGCGTTGCCACTTGCCACGGTCGTAACTCCCTGCGTGATGGTGCCGCGAAGCGAGTCGGCGTTTCGCTTCGCCGCGAGCGCCTCAGTCTACGTAAGGCCCAACGCGCGTCCAGTGATTGGAGTTACAAGGGCCCCGCTCCTAGACGCAAGCCCCATGATAGGCCGCGCCCAGGAGCGCGTACCGAACATGGGGCCATACGTGCCGAATATGCGTGATGTGGGTGCTGTGCGGGTGTCAGCTGTTCGTCTTCATCAGGATGCCGAGGACGATGATGCACGCGAACCACAGCAGGCCGACCACGATGGTGATCCGGTCCAGGTTGCGCTCGGCGACGGAGGAGCCGCCGACAGAGGACTGCATGCCGCCACCGAACATGTCGGAGAGGCCGCCGCCCTTCCCCTTGTGCATCAGCACCAGCAGCATCAGCAGCAGGCTGAAGACGATCAGGGCGATCGAGAACCCCAAAACCACGGCTGGACCAACTTCCTCGGATTCGGATGGACGACGGGGGCACAGCGTCTCGGCTGTGCCCCCGCAAGGGTACGACGTATCGCCGCTACCGCCTACTCACGGCGTGCGTCACTGATCGCGGAACCGCACGATCTTGACGAACTCGTCGGCGTCCAGCGAGGCGCCCCCGACCAGGGCGCCGTCGATGTCGGCCTGCGCCATGATCTCGGCGACGTTGCCGGACTTCACGGAGCCGCCGTACTGGATGCGGACCTTGTCGGCCACGTCCTGCGAGTACAGCTCGGCGATCTTGGCGCGGATGGCGGCGCAGACCTCCTGGGCGTCCTCGGCGCCGCAGACCTTGCCGGTGCCGATGGCCCACACCGGCTCGTAGGCGATCACGACGGTCTCGGCCTGCTCGGCCGGGAGGTCCTTCAGACCGCCCTCGACCTGGGCGAGGGTGTGGGTGACGTGGTTGGCCGCCTCGCGGACGTCCAGTTCCTCGCCGACACACAGGATCGGGGTCAGGCCGTGCTTGTAGGCCGCCTTGACCTTGGTGTTGACGAGCTCGTCGGTCTCGTTGTGGTACTGGCGGCGCTCGGAGTGGCCGATGACCACGTACGAGCACTTCAGCTTGGCCAGCATCGGACCGGAGATCTCGCCGGTGTAGGCGCCGGAGTCGTGCTGCGAGATGTCCTGGGCGCCGTACTTGATCTTCAGCTTGTCGCCGTCGACCAGGGTCTGCACGGAGCGCAGGTCGGTGAAGGGAGGCAGGACGGCGACCTCGACGGCCTCGTAGTCCTTGTCGGCCAGGGCGAAGGCGAGCTTCTGGACGTGCGCGATGGCCTCGAGGTGGTTGAGGTTCATCTTCCAGTTGCCCGCCATCAGCGGCGTGCGAGTGGTCATGCGGGGTCAGTCCTCCAGTGCGGCGAGGCCGGGGAGCGTCTTGCCCTCGAGGTATTCGAGGGAGGCGCCGCCACCGGTCGAGATGTGGCCGAATGCGTTCTCGTCGAAACCGAGCGTACGCACGGCCGCGGCCGAGTCACCGCCGCCGACGACGGTGAAGCCGTTCGAGTCGACGAGGGCCTGGGCGACCGCCTTGGTGCCCTCGGCGTAGTCGGGGTGCTCGAAGACGCCCATGGGGCCGTTCCAGAACACGGTGGCGGCGTCGGCGAGCTTCGAGGCGTACAGCTCTCGGGTCTTCGGGCCGATGTCCAGGCCCTCCTGGTCGGCCGGGATCTTGTCCGCGTCGACGGTCGTGGGGTTGGCCGGGGCCTTGGTCTTCAGGTCGGGGAACTCCGGCGAGACGAGGACGTCGACCGGGAGCACGAGCTCGACGCCCTGCTTCTCGGCGCGCTCCATGTACTCGGTGACGGCCGGGATCTGGTCCTCCTGCAGGAGGGAGATGCCGACCTCGTAGCCCTTGGCCTTGAGGAAGGTGTAGGCCATACCGCCGCCGATGAGCAGTCGGTCGGCCTTGCCGAGCAGCTGGTCGATGACGGCGAGCTTGTCGGAGACCTTGGCGCCGCCGAGCGCGACGACGTACGGGCGCTTGACGTCCTCGGTGAGCTTCTTCAGGACGCCGACCTCGGTGGCGATGAGGTGGCCGGCGTAGTGCGGAAGCCGCTTCGGCAGGTCGTAGACGGAGGCGTGCTTGCGGTGCACGGCACCGAAGCCGTCACCGACGTAGACGTCGGCGAGCGCGGCGAGCTGGTCGGCGAAGGCGCCGCGCTCGCTCTCCTCCTTGCTGGTCTCGCCGGGGTTGAAGCGCAGGTTCTCCAGGACGGCGACCTGGCCGTCGGTGAGGCCCGCGACTGTGTCCTGGGCGGAGGGGCCCACCGTGTCGGTCGCGAAGGCCACGGCGGAGCCGAGGAGTTCACCCAGGCGGGAGGCGGCCGGCGCGAGGGAGAAGGCGGGGTCCGGGGCGCCCTTGGGGCGGCCCAGGTGCGAGGCGACGACCACCTTGGCGCCCGCCTCCGCGAGGGCCTTGACGGTGGGCAGGACGGCGCGGATCCGGCCGTCGTCGGTGATGGTGCCGCTCTCCAGCGGCACGTTGAGGTCGGCGCGGACGAAGACCCGCTTGCCGCTCACGCCGGCGGCGAGAAGTTCGTCGATCGTCTTCATTGAGGTGGACTCCAAAGGAGGGCTCGTGGTGCACCTGATCGTAAAAGGACGTGGTCCGTACGCGAGACAGGGCCCGGACAGCGCGGCGGTGCGCTGCCCGAGCCCTGCTCTCACTTCAAGGTCCTGCTGCCGCGGTCTGCGGCGATCAGAGCTGGTTGCCGACGAAGACCGTGAGGTCCACGAGGCGGTTGGAGTAGCCCCACTCGTTGTCGTACCAGCCGATGACCTTCACGTTCTTGCCCTCCTGGACCATGGTCAGGGAGGAGTCGAAGGTGCAGGAGGCCGGTGCGTTGACGATGTCGGAGGAGACGATCGGGTCCTCGGTGTAGTCGAGGAGGCCCTTCAGCTCGCCCTCGGCGGCCTTCTGGAAGGCGGCGTTGACCTCTTCCTTGGTGACCTCGCGGCCGAGCTCCACGACCAGGTCGGTGACCGAGCCGGTCGGGACCGGGACGCGCATGGCGATGCCGTCCAGCTTGCCCTTGAGCTGCGGCAGGACCAGCGCGGTGGCCTTCGCGGCACCGGTGGTGGTCGGGATGATGTTCTCGGCGGCGGCACGGGCGCGGCGCAGGTCCTTGTGCGGGAAGTCCAGGATGCGCTGGTCGTTCGTGTACGCGTGCACCGTGGTCATCAGACCCTTGACGATGCCGAAGTTCTCGTCGAGGACCTTCGCCATCGGGGCCACACAGTTGGTGGTGCAGGAGGCGTTGGAGATGACGTGGTGGTTCGCCGGGTCGTACTTGTCCTGGTTGACGCCCATCACGATGGTGATGTCCTCGTCCTTGGCCGGAGCCGAGATGAGGACCTTCTTGGCGCCGCCGGCGATGTGCTTCGCGGCGTCTTCCTTCTTGGTGAAGATGCCGGTCGACTCGATGACGATGTCGACGCCCAGCTCGCCCCAGGGAATGTCGGCCGGGTTGCGCTCGGAGAGCACCTTGATGGTGTGCCCGTCCACCGTGATGGTGTCGGCGGTGTGGGAGACCTCCTGCTTGAGGCGACCCAGGATCGTGTCGTACTTGAGCAGGTGAGCGGTGGTCGCGGTGTCACCCAGGTCGTTGACAGCCACAACCTCGATGTCCGCCCCCTGCTCCAGCAGCGCGCGGAAGTAGTTACGCCCGATGCGGCCGAAGCCGTTGATGCCTACGCGGATCGTCACGAACCGATCTCCTCGTTGGTACGCCGGCCATGCGGTGCCGGCGAGCTCTGTTTGGGATGTCCCCGACCACCACCGACCCTACCTCCCGGAGGGCCCCGGGGTGACATCGAGATGGCCCATACACGGGCAGGCGGTCCGTACCCGCCAGTAGGGGTACGGACCGTGCCGGAACGGCAGTGGTTTCACTCGTATTTAGTACGGAATGCCGGGCGGTTTTCGCGTCGTCTTCACTCGTTCGTGAGCGGGTCGGCTCACTTGATCAGGGCCCGTTTCGCGCACCGTTGAGAGGGCTCCCGCTCACCTGTTGGAACAAGGCGAGCGGGATCTGTCAACGTGGCGCCCCTCACCCGCCGAGTGCCGCGAACGCCTTCCGCACCAGGGTTGCCCGGTCGGCCGCCGACGACACCTGTTCCAGGCCGAAACCGAGCAGCACGGTGTGGTCCGTGGTGACCGCCCCGTACGTCTGGAACAGCGCTCCGGAGCGCGCCCAGTCCTTCAGGACCGGCGGGCTGCCCGCGGGCGGTCCGGCCACGTGCCAGGCGCCCAGCGACGACTCGAAGCCCTCGGTCTCCTTCGCCGTCCCGCCGACGACGAGGGAGGCGTCGTCGGCGAGGACTCCGTGTCCGCCGGTGCCCGGGTCGGTGATGTAGCTGATGGAGACCTCGACGGACTTCCCGGCGTAGGCGCTCAGGTCGAAGCCGACCTGCCGCCAGCCGCCGGAGCTGCCGGTGAGGCTGTTCCAGGAGCCGGTCGTGCCGGTCGCGGTGCAGGCGTTGTTCGCGAGCGTCAGGTAGTGCTTCAGCCAGGGATGCTCGGCGATCAGGAATCCCTGCCCGCAGTCCGCCGGCACGGCCGTCCTCGTGGCGCCCCCGGCCTCCGGCAGCGTGGTCCAGTCGTCGGCGCCCACGGTGTGCGCCTCGATCACCGCGTGGTCGTAGCCCGGCTCGGTGTCCCACAACAGCCGGGTGGTGAGGGCCGGCTTGTCGGCGGCGCTGACACCGGTGAGGTCAATGGTGCGGGTGAGGCGCTTGTAGGCGTCGTCGGTGTGCACGGCGGCGGCCATGTACGAGCCGGAGTACGGCCCGTAGGGGCTCACCGCCCCGGCGAACCGGCCCGCGCCCGCGCTCTTGAACTGCGGGTACACGGACGCCGGAAGCTCGTCGGAGGTGACGCCGTAGGTACCGGCCTCGTCCAGCGGGTTCCCGGGCGCGTCACCGAGGGCGCCGGAGTAGCCGTCCAGGGCGCCGGTGCCGGTGAAGCCGCTGGCTCCCTTGGTCGACGTACGGCTGTAGGCGCCCAGGTAGTACTGGCTGAAGTCGTCCGAGAGGGTGCCGCCGCCGAGGTCGACGCTGCCGCCGGCCAGTTCACCGGCCTCGATCAGCCGGCCGCCCTCGTTGAGGTAGGCGCGCAGCTGGAGCTGGGTGGCGTTGCCGGGGCCGTTCGCGCCCGAGTAGTGCACGACCGTGCGGAAGTGCTTCAGCACGCCGAGCGCGTCCGGGGCGCCCTGCGTGGCGACGTCCCACACGATCGCCCGGTGCCCGGCCGCCTTCACCGCGTCCAGGTACTTCTGCGCCTGTGCGGCCGCCGCGCCCTCCTCGGCGACGACGAGCGTGTCGGCCTCGGGCCGCTCGGCGACGGTGTAGGTGAAGTGCGGGCTGGAGACCTTCTTGCCGCCCTTCTCCTCGCCGGTGAACCAGACCTCCACCTTGTCGCCCGGCTCGCCGCCCCGCACCGTGGCCCGGTACTCGTCGAAGTACAGGTCGTCGTGGCCGCCGTAGGTCCTGCCGCCCTTCCAGCGCCGCAGCGCCCGGTCGTGCGTACGGCCGCCGTCGACGCGGTACTTCAGCTCCTTGTCGCGGATCGCCTTGCGGACGACGACGGAGACCTCCTGGTCCGCGCCCCGGGAGTACGACGTGGCGAACGTGGCCGGGGTGAAGTCGGCGGCGCTCAGCCCGACCGAGGAGACCGGCCGGTCAGGGTGCGCGGCGGTCTCGGCGACGGAGAGCGCGAAGGGGATGTTCTTGGTGAACTCCTGCTGGATGAGTTTCTCGTCGTCGGGGAAGTTGAAGACCGACTGGCAGTTCTCGGGCTTCCAGGCGTCGTTCGGGTCGATCTCCGACGCGGTCTGGCAGGTCGACATCTCGGGGGTGAACATCGCGATGCCGTTGACGTTCGACGCGTGCCCGTCCGCCTCACCGTTGGTGGTGTACAGCTCCGAGGAGACCTGCGAACGGTAGCCGGGGATGGCCGGATCGTCCGGGGTGCCGGCGAGCGCCTTGTAGAGGACGTCGTCCGGGGTGGGGGTGGCGACCTGCCAGCCGACGCCGTAGAGCAGGAGTTCGGCGGCGGAGTGGTAGTTGACGGCGTATCTGAACCCGACGCGTTTCTCGAAGCCGTCCAGCGCCTTGGTCTCGGGCTCGGACTCGGGGCTCGCGCCGCGGTAGGTCTCGCTGGTCGGATCGGGGGACGATCCCTCGTCGTCGTAGCCCCACTTGTAGGGGAAGTTGCGGTTGAGATCGACGCCGTCGCCCGTGCCGATGACGCCGTCGCCGTTGACGTCCCGCAGGTTCTTGCGCCACAGGCGAGTCGTGGAGTTCTTGAACGTGTAGTCGTAGCCGTCGGGGTTGGCCGAGATGACGAACCACAGCTCGGTGGAGTCGACGATCCTCCGGATGCGCTTGTCGGTCCTGTAGCGGTCCAGGTAGTAGTGCATCAGACGCCGGGTCATCTCCGGGGTGATCCACTCGCGCGCGTGCTGATTGGACAGATACAGCACGGACGGCTTGGCGCCGTCCTTCGTCTTCCTGGCGTCCCTGGTCAGCTTGAGGGCGAGGATGTCCTGGCCGTCCACCGTCCTACCGATGGACTCGACCTTGGTCAGGCGGGGGTTGGCCTGGGCGGTGCGCAGGATCTCCTCCTTGAGCCCGCCGCTTCCGCTGTAGGGGCGGAACACGCCCTGGGACGCCTTCTCGATGCGGGCCTCCGCCCTTGCCGGGACGGTGTGCTCGGTGAGGTCGACGCCCTGTCGCCGGAGTTGGGCGGCCTGGTGCTCGGTGAGGTAGACCTCGACCTCGGACTTTCCGGCCTTTCCGCCTCCGCTGACCTGCTCGGCGAGTTCGTCGCCGTCCTGGCCGGCCTTGAGAAGGAGGGGTATCTGCTGCTTGGTGACGTCGGCACGGAAGACCTTGACCGCGTCCGGGTCAGACTTCGCCGGACTTCCGCTCTGTGCCTGGGCTACGGGTGCAAGGCTCGCTCCGCCGATCAGAAGCGCGCCGACAGCGAGGATCGATCTCGCTCTGTGTCTCATGAACCCCCCTAGCGGTGGTCCGCCACAGCGGCGAACAGGTTGCCAGGCTCATGTCAGACGGTGATCGAGTCAAGAGCGCCTCACGGCCATGTAAATGAAGGCTTGCCAGGCACGGGAAGGCCGGTGCCGCAGCCCCGACTGGGCCTCGGCACCGGTCTGTTGAGGTGGGCCGGTCAGCCCGCCAGGTTGTCCGCCAGCTCCTCGCTGAGGTTGGCCTCCGTGCCCGGGATGCCCAGGTCGGCGGCGCGCTTGTCGGCCATGGCCAGCAGCCGGCGGATACGGCCCGCGACCGCGTCCTTCGTCAGCGGCGGGTCGGCGAGCGCGCCCAGCTCCTCCAGCGAGGCCTGCTTGTGCTCCATGCGCAGGCGTCCGGCGGCGGCGAGGTGCTCGGGGACCTCGTCGCCCAGGATCTCCAGCGCCCGCTGCACCCGCGCTCCGGCGGCCACCGCTGCCCGGGCCGAACGGCGCAGGTTGGCGTCGTCGAAGTTCGCGAGCCGGTTGGCCGTGGCCCGCACCTCGCGGCGCATCCGGCGCTCCTCCCAGGCCAGCACCGACTCGTGCGCGCCGAGCCGGGTCAGCAGCGCGCCGATCGCGTCGCCGTCACGCACGACCACCCGGTCCACGCCCCGCACCTCGCGGGCCTTCGCGGCGATCGACAGCCGGCGGGCGGCGCCGACCAGCGCGAGCGCGGCCTCCGGCCCCGGGCAGGTCACCTCGAGCGAGGAGGAACGGCCGGGCTCGGTCAGCGAACCGTGCGCCAGGAAGGCCCCGCGCCAGGCTGCCTCGGCGTCACAGGTGGCCCCCGAGACCACCTGCGGGGGCAGGCCGCGGATCGGGCGGCCCCGGCCGTCCACGAGCCCCGTCTGGCGTGCCAGCTGGTCACCGCCCGCGACGACCCGCACGACATAGCGCGAGCCCCGGCGCAGCCCGCCGGGCGCCATCACGATCAGCTCGGAGCTGTGGCCGAAGATCTCCAGGATGTCCCGCTTGAGACGGCGGGCCGCCATCGCGGTGTCCAGCTCCGCCTCGATCACGATGCGCCCGCTCACCAGGTGAAGGCCGCCGGCGAACCGCAGGATGGCGGAGACCTCCGCCTTCCTGCAGCAGGTCCGGGTGACGGGTAGCCGGGAGATCTCGTCCTTCACCGCTGCCGTCATCGCCATGGGCCGATCCTTCCATGCATCCGAAAAATACGGTCGTACGCGGCGGCCAACAGCTCCGGGTCGTGCCGGGGTGTTCCGTCGGTCCGGGCCACCGGTGCCAGCTCGACCGCGGCTCCCAGCCGCTTGGCGGCCTCGGTGAGCGAGTCGCGGTCGGGCACGGCGGCCTCGTCGGCCAGCACCACGTCCAGGGCGAGTTTAGGGGCGTGTCGCCCCAAAACCTCCAAATGACGCTGCGGTGAGAACCCCTCGGTTTCTCCCGGCTGCGGGGCAAGGTTCAGCGACAGCACCTTGCGTGCCTTCGTCTGCGTGAGGGCGTCCAGCAGCTCGGGTACGAGCAGGTGCGGGATCACGGAGGAGAACCAGGAGCCGGGGCCGAGCACCACCCAGTCCGCGTCCAGGACCGCCGCCACGGCCTCGGGCACGGCCGGCGGGTCGTTCGGCACCAGGTGCACCGACTGGACCTCGCCGGGCGTGAGGGCGACGTTCGCCTGCCCGCGCACGGTGTCCACGTCCTCCGGCCGCTCCGGATCATGCCCCTTGACCAGGGCCTGCAGCTCCAGCGGCACGGCGGACATGGGCAGCACCCGGCCGTGCGCGCCGAGCAGCTTGCCGACCAGGTCCAGGGCCTGCACATGGTCGCCGAGCTGCTCCCACAGGGCGACGATCAGCAGATTGCCGACCGCGTGCTCGTGCAGATCGCCCTTGGACTGGAAGCGGTGCTGGATGACCCGGGCCCAGGTCTGGCCCCACTCGTCGTCGCCGCACAGCGCGGCCAGCGCCTTGCGCAGGTCGCCGGGCGGCAGCACACCCAGTTCGTCGCGCAGCCGGCCGCTGGAGCCACCGTCGTCGGCCACGGTGACGACGGCGGTGAGGTCGCCGGTGATCCGGCGCAGCGCGGCGAGCGAGGCGGACAGGCCCATGCCGCCGCCGAGCGCGACGACCTTCGGCTGAGCGCCCCGACGCCGGGGCCGGCCGCCGCGGGCCTCGCCGGGGCGGGCCGTCCCTTCGGTCGTGGCACGGCTGGAGCGCTCCTCCGGCACCATCCGGCGCAGCCTGCCGAGCCGCCGTGTACGTTCCGTCATTCCCGTCCCATGTCCCGGTGTACGACCACCGTCTCCACGCCCTCGGCCGCGAGGCGCGCGGCGAGCTTCTCCGACATCGCGACCGAGCGGTGCTTGCCGCCGGTACAGCCGATCGCGATGGTCACATACCGCTTGCCCTCGCGCCGGTAGCCGGCGGCGATGAGCCGCAGCAGTTCGGCGTACCGGTCGAGGAACTCCTTCGCGCCGGGCTGGTTGAAGACATACGCCGACACCTCCTCGTTCAGTCCCGTGAACGGGCGCAGCTCCGGGACCCAGTGCGGGTTGGGCAGGAAGCGCATGTCCGCGACCAGGTCGGCGTCGACCGGGAGGCCGTACTTGAAGCCGAAGGACATCACGGTGGCCCGCAGCTCGGGCTCCTCCTCGCCGGCGAACTGGGCGTCCATCTTGGCGCGCAGCTCGTGCACGTTGAGGCTGGAGGTGTCGATCACCAGGTCGGCGTCGCCGCGCAGCTCGCGCAGCAGCTCGCGCTCGGCGGCGATGCCGTCCACGATGCGGCCGTCGCCCTGCAGCGGGTGCGGGCGGCGCACCGACTCGAAGCGGCGCACCAGGGCCTCGTCGCTGGACTCCAGGAACACGATCCGCCGGGTGACGCCTCGGGTGTCGAGGTCGGCGAGGGATTCGCGCAGATTGTCGAAGAAGCGCCGGCCGCGCACGTCCACGACGACCGCGATCCGCGCCACGTTGCCCTGCGAGCGGGCGCCCAGCTCGACCATGGTGGGGATGAGGGCGGGCGGGAGGTTGTCCACGACGAACCAGCCGAGGTCCTCCAGACACTTCGCCGCCGTGGACCGTCCCGCTCCGGACATGCCGGAGATGATCACCAGCTCGGGGATGGCCGCTTCCTGGCCCGAGACCGGCGTACCGTCCGTACTCACCTGTGCTCCGTTTTCCTGGGCCGCGGGCTGTTCGCCCGCCGCGGGGGGTGGCAAATCCCGCCCCGCTTCCTTGCGGGCCCGATCTCGCTCCGCTGTGGGCTGTGCGTCGTGCTCCGTCATCTCTCCTGCCCCCGTCGTTCGTCCGGGAGGCCCGCGGTTACGGGCTCCCCCGAGGAGCCCGCCGTCGTATCGGGTTCCTCGTCATCAATGATCTCCCCGGTCGCCGTGTTCACGGCGGGTGCGGCCGGAGCCGCCTGGGCGAGGGCCGCGGCGATGGTCTCGGCCGTCTTCCGGCCTATCCCGGGCACCTCCTGGATCTGTTCGATTGTGGCGGACCGCAGCCGCTTCACCGAGCCGAAATGCTTGATGAGCGCTTGTTTGCGGGTCTCGCCGAGGCCGGGAACGTCGTCCAGGGGGCCGGCCCGGAAGCGCTTGGCGCGTTTGGTGCGCTGGTAGGTGATCGCGAACCGGTGGGCCTCGTCACGGACGCGCTGGAGCAGATAGAGGCCCTCGCTGGTGCGGGGCAGGACCACCGGGTCGTCGTCGCCGGGCAGCCAGACCTCCTCCAGGCGCTTGGCGAGGCCGCAGACGGCGATGTCGTCGATGCCCAGCTCGTCCAGGGCGCGCCGGGCCGCGGCGACCTGCGGCTGCCCGCCGTCGACCACGACGAGCTGGGGCGGATAGGCGAACTTCTTCGGACGGCCGTCGTCGTCCTTGAGGGAGTTGGTGATCTCGTCCGGGTCGGTGAGGGTGCCGTCGCCGTCGGTGAGGGCGTCCTCGCTGCCGGAGCCGTCGGCCCACTCCCCCGTCTTCTCCTTCTCCGCGAGGTACCGCCTGAAGCGGCGGGTGATCACCTCGTGCATGGAGCGGACGTCGTCCTGCCCCGCGAAGCCCTTGATCTGGAAGCGGCGGTACTCGCTCTTGCGCTGCAGTCCGTCCTCGAAGACGACCATGGAAGCGACCACGTCGTCCCCCTGGAGATGCGAGATGTCGTAGCACTCGATGCGCAGCGGGGCGCTGTCCAGGTCGAGGGCCTCGGCGATCTCCTCCAGGGCGCGAGAGCGCGTGGTCAGGTCGGAGGCGCGCTTGGTCTTGTGCAGCGCGAGCGCCTGCAGGGCGTTGCGCTGCACGGTCTCCATGAGGGCCTTCTTGTCGCCGCGCTGCGGGATGCGCAGCGAGACGTTCGCCCCGCGGCGGCCGGTCAGCCACTCCTGGACCGGCTCGACGGGCTCGGGCAGCGCCGGGACCAGGACCTCCTTGGGGACGGCGTCTCCCATCTCCTCGCCGTAGAGCTGCTGCAGGGCGTGCTCGACCAGGGCGCCGGTGGTGATCTCCTCGACCTTGTCGGTCACCCAGCCGCGCTGGCCGCGCACCCGGCCGCCGCGCACATGGAAGATCTGCACGGCCGCCTCCAGCTCGTCCTCGGCGACGGCGATGAGGTCGGCGTCCGTCGCGTCGGCGAGCACGACGGCGTTCTTCTCCATGGCCTTCCTCAGGGCCTCGACGTCGTCGCGCAGCCGGGCCGCCCGCTCGTACTCCATCTCCTCGGCCGCCTCCATCATCTGCTTCTCCAGACGGCGGAGGTAGGTGCCGGTGCGGCCGGCCATGAAGTCGCAGAACTCCTCGGCCAGCTCCCGGTGGTCCTCGGGGCTGATCCGGCCGACGCAGGGGGCGGAGCACTTGCCGATGTAGCCGAGCAGGCAGGGGCGGCCGGTGCGGGCGGCGTTCTTGAACACGCCGGCCGAGCAGGTGCGCACCGGGAACACGCGCAGCAGCAGGTCGACGGTGTCCCGGATGGCCCACGCGTGCCCGTACGGCCCGAAGTACCGGACGCCCTTCTTCTTGTGACCGCGCATCACCTGCACGCGCGGGAACTCCTCGTTCATCGTCACCGCGAGGTACGGGTAGCTCTTGTCGTCGCGGTACTTGACGTTGAACCGGGGGTCGTACTCCTTGATCCAGGAGTACTCCAGCTGGAGGGCCTCGACCTCCGTGGACACCACGGTCCACTCCACGGACGCGGCGGTGGTCACCATCGTCCGGGTGCGCGGGTGCAGGTGCGCCAGGTCCTGGAAGTAGTTCGCCAGGCGCTGGCGCAGGCTTTTCGCCTTTCCGACGTAGATCACCCGGCGGTGCTCGTCACGGAACCTGTACACCCCCGGGGAGTCCGGGATCTCACCCGGCCTGGGGCGGTAGCTGGAGGGATCGGCCATGTCTCACACCCTACTGGCGACCACCGACACCGCGTCGGGCCTGTGGACAACGCCCGCGGCGTGCCGCTCAGCCGTCCACAACCCATCCGGTGTCCGTCGGCGGCAGGCCCGTCCCGATCAGGTGCCGGACGATCCGGAACGCCTCGTCGAGCGGCACGGTGTCCTGGTCCGGGTATGTGTCGCACTGCCCATCGGCCAGGACAAAACCCCCGCTCGCCCCTGCGGATCCCACGGAGACGGCGTGGGATCCGGGGTCGTCCGCTCCGTCGAGAAGCATCACCAGCGCGCGTTCGGTGTTGCTCACCACGGACAGCAGGCGCCCGGTGGAGCCGGTCAGCCAGGTTTCGAGACGGCCCTCGGCGATCCGTCGCCGCAGCACCGCGACCGCCTCCTGCGCCGTCACGGCCGTGCGATCACCCCCGAAGGTCCAGGTCTCCGTCACGCGGCGATCTTCCCATCGGCCGGCTCCGGCGCGCCTGACGCTCGCGGCCGCAGGCCCCCGGCGCAGAGCAACGGCCCGGCCAGGGGTGGCCATGGCGGGTTCGAGGTGTTGTCGGGGTCTGGTCAACACGCTTCAATGCGGGGGAACTCGGGGCCGTGCACGCACGCGGACAGGCGAGGCGTGCTCAGCCAGGGGCGTCCACGACGTCCACGGGGGTGGCCCCGCACACCAGCGCAGGCGGTCTGACCAGCCGTAGCGACACCTCACAGAAAGGCGCCCCGGTATGCGGCATGCCACGGAGCACGCGCACCTCCCCACCGCGGAACTGGACACGGCCCTGCGGGGCGGCCCCTTCCATGTGGCGCTGCGCGCCGCGATCGCCGCGCGCGGGCTGCCGCTCCAGCGCGTCCAGCACCATCTGTCCCGGCACGGGGTCAAGGTCGGCGTCACCAGCCTGAGTTACTGGCAGCAGGGTGCCCGCCGCCCCCAGCGCCCGGAGTCTCTGCGGGCCGTACGGGCGCTGGAGGAGATCCTCCAGCTGCCGGACGAGTCGCTGATCCGGCTGCTCGCCGAGGCCGACGGGTCCGCCGCGGCCGGTCGCCCGGCGGGGCGCTCCTACCGCTCCCTGATCGAGGCCTCGGACGTCCTGGACCGGCTCCGGGCCGAGCTCGGCTGGTCCCTCGACGGCGGTCTGCACACTCTGGGGCACCACGAATGCGTCCGCATCGGCGCCCGGCGCGAGCTGGCCGGCCGCGAGGCCCATCACATCGTGCGGGCCCACCGTGACGGCGTCGACCGCTTCATCGCCGTGCACCACGGCGACCCCGGCTGCCGCCCGCACGACATCAGGGTGCGGGCGCTGGAGAACTGTCGCACCGGACGCGTCCGCTGGGACCAGGGCACCGGCGTGCTGGCCGCGGAGCTGCTCTTCGACACCCGGCTGCGCGCCGGCGAGACCTACCTCTTCCGGTACGGGATCGAGGACGGCACGGCCGGCCCGAGCCGCGAGTTCCTCCACCGCTTCGGCTTCCCCGGCGGCCAGTACGCCCTCCAGGTGCGATTCGACGCAGCCGCGCTGCCGGCCCACTGCCATCGGTTCACCCAGCACTCGACGGCGGCCCCCCGCAGCGGCCGCCACCAGCTGTCGGTCACCGGCCCCCACCACTGCGTCCACGTGGTCGAACCACGGATCCGCCCGGGGATCGTCGGGATCGCGTGGGAATGGGAGTGAACTCGCCTCGGGTGTGAGTCCCGGCCGGGAAGTGTGGCGCGGGGCCGCCGTACAGTCCGTTCTCGCACCCGGCGTGTCAGCGTGACTGTCGGGTCAGGCGCCCGGGCCGGCGATGATCCTGCCGTTCGTGGTCTTCACCGGCAGCTCGGCCAGGGGCTCGGTGGCCGGTGACTGGACCACCTTGCCCGTCGCGGCGTCGAACTGGCTGCCGTGGCAGGGGCAGATCAGGGTCGTCCCCTGGAGCTTGTTGATGGGGCACCCCGCGTGCGTGCAGATCGTGCTGTAGGCCTTCAGCGCGCCGCTCCCGTCGCGGCTGACGACCACGTTGTGGTCCCGGTAGAGCTTGGCGCCGCCCTTCGAGACCTCGCTCTCGGCACCGAGGTCCACCGGCGCGGTCGGGGTGGCCGCCACCGAACCACCCTGACCGGGCCCCGCGCACGCGGCCAGGCCGAGACCGGCGACCGGGACCGCGGCGGCCCCTCGAAGGACGGTACGACGGCTCGCGGACGGTCGGGCGGGCATCTGGGACTCCACTGCTCAAGGGGTGTGCAGGGCGACGATACCCGGGCACAAGGGCCGGCCTCGGGGCGGGGGCGACGACTGCGGCGGGAGGTTGTGTCCGGCGCGGCACAGGAGAGAGAGGGAGCGCCAGGGGAGGGCTGTTGGGGATGGTGGGCGAGGGAGTCTACGTAAACGCTTGCGCAATCGTTTACGCCAGGTCGGTCCATGGGATACCGTCCCGCGCGGAAGGACAGCGCTCGATCGGTTCAGGAGGGAGCCGCGATGCCCACCATGGCGGATGTCGCACGGAGCGCCGGGGTCTCCGTGGCGACCGTGTCCCACGTCCTGAACGGCACCCGCCCCGTGCTGCCCCACACCCGCCAGGCCGTGCTCGACGCCATCGACGCCCTCGGCTACACCCCCAACACGCTGGCACGGTCCCTGGTGACCTCCCGCACCCGCTCCATCGGGCTCGCGGTGTCGGCGATCAGCAACCCGTACTTCACGGAGATCCTCCAGGGCGTGGAGGCCGCCGCCCTGGAGGCGGGCTACAGCCTGCTCCTCGCGGACCCGCACGACGACCCGGGGCACGAACGCAAGGTCGTGCAGCTCCTCCATGAGCGCCGGGTGGACGGCGTGATCGTCGCGCCCTCCGCGCGCCCGCACGAACTGGTCGGCTATCTCCGCCGCCACGCCGTACCGACCGTGTTCCTGGACCGGGTGGTCGACGCCGGCGTGCCGGGCGGCTCCGCAGTGGGTGGCGGAGCGGGTGCCGCTCCCGATCAGAACGCGCCCTGGTACGACCAGGTATGCGCCGACAGCGCCGAGCCGACCGCCCGTCTGGTCACCCATCTCGCCGGGCTGGGCCATCACAGGATCGGCCTGGTCGCGGGTCTGCCCGGCCTCAGCACCACCAGTGAGCGTGTCTCCGGCTACCGGCACGGCCTCGGCGCAGCCGGCCTGGAGCTCGATGAACGGCTCCTGGTGTCCGGCAACTCCGAGTCCACCGGTGCCGAGCAGGCCACCGCCGCACTGCTCGCCCTCCCTGAACCGCCCACGGCACTCGTCACGGCCAACAACGCCATGACGATCGGCGCCCTGCGCGCCCTGCGCCGGCACGGCCTGTCCGTACCGGACGACATCGCCCTGTGCTGCTTCGACGACTTCGCCTGGGCCGATCTGTTCTCACCCCGGCTCACCGCCATCGCCCAGCCCAGCAGGGAGTTGGGCGCGCAGGCCGTCCGGGTGCTCCTGGACCGTCTGGACGAGCCAGGTCGGCCGATCCGGACGGTCCGGCTGCCGTGCGCGTTCGTCCATCGCACGTCCTGCGGGTGCCCGGAGGAGCCCGGCGGGTCCCAGGAGCCCGGGCACACCGCATCATCCACGCCGTCGGAGAAGGGAACCGCCTCGTGATCGTCGTCGCCGGTGAGGCACTGATCGACCTGGTACCGCAGGGCTCCGGCGCCCTCGCGGCCCTGATGCCGGCGCTCGGCGGCGGCCCTTACAACACCGCCGTGGCCCTCGGCCGGCTCGGTTCCCGCACCGCTTTCTGCTCCCGGACGTCGCACGACGCCTTCGGCGAGGCCCTGCTCGACGGGCTGCGGCGCGCGGAGGTGGATGTGTCGAGCGTGCAGCGAGGGACGGAGCCGACGACGCTGGCGGTGGCCACGATCGACGACAGTGGCTCGGCCGCTTACTCCTTCTATGTGGACGGCACCGCCGACCGTCTGTTCACCGCCCCCGCCGCGCTGCCGGCCGGTACCCGCGCGGTGTCCTTCGGCACCTGCTCGCTCGTCCTGGAACCGGGAGCGAGCGCCTATGAGGAGCTGATGCACGCGGCGGCCGGGCAGGGGCTGTTCACCGCCCTCGACCCCAACATCCGGGCGGGGCTGATCCCGGACGCGGACGCTTACCGGGCGCGTTTCAAGAGCTGGCTGCCCTCGGTAACGCTGCTGAAGCTGTCCGCTGAGGATGCCGAGTGGCTGGGCGGCACCCCGCGCGAGTGGCTGGCCGCGGGACCGGCGGCCGTGGTGGTGACCCGGGGCGGGGACGGTCTGACCGCGTTCACCCGGGACGGCGCGGAGTACTCCGTACCAGGTGAGAAGGTCACCGTGGTGGACACCATCGGCGCCGGTGACACGGTCAACGCCGCCTTGCTGCACGGGCTGTCCGCCCTGGACGCGCTGTCGGAGGAAGCGCTCGCCGCCCTCGGGACGGAGGGCTGGACGCGGCTGCTGCGCTTCGCGGCACGCGCGGCTGCGATCACCTGCTCGCGGGCGGGGGCCGAGCCGCCGTTCGCGGCCGAGCTCGGTGAACTGTGAGCGGCCCCTTTTCTGTCCGGGGTTTCCCTCTCTGCTGTTGTCAAGGTGCGGCCGGACCCGGGGTGCGGGGAGCTGGCAAACCTCGGAGCCGGGGTGGCTGATGGTGGAACGAGTGGCGCCCCGCGGGGAGTTCCCGCGGGGCGCCACTTTTCTGGTGATGTGTCAGGCCTTGCGTGCCCGCGTCGTCTTCTTCGCGGGCGTCGCCTTCTTCGTGACCGCGTCGGCCTTCTTGGTCGCCGTGCTGTTGGCCTTCGCCGTCACCGTCTTCTTCGCCGCCGTCCTCGCCGCGGCCGTCTTCCCGGCCGTTGCGGTGCGCTGCGCCGGCACGGATTCGGCGTCGCTGATGCGGTCGGCACCGAGGATCTCGCGCAGGAACTTGCCGGTGTGGCTGGCCGGAACCCCGGCGACCTCCTCGGGGGTGCCCTCGGCGACCACGAGGCCACCGCCGGCGCCGCCCTCCGGACCCATGTCGACGATCCAGTCGGCGGTCTTGATCACATCGAGGTTGTGCTCGATGACGATGACCGTGTTGCCCTTGTCGACCAGGCCGCCGAGGACCTTCAGCAGCTTGCTGATGTCCTCGAAGTGCAGACCGGTGGTCGGCTCGTCCAGGACGTAGACCGTGCGTCCGGTGGATCGCTTCTGCAGCTCGCTGGCCAGCTTCACGCGCTGGGCCTCACCGCCGGAGAGGGTGGTGGCGGACTGGCCGAGGCGGACGTAGCCGAGGCCGACGTCCTTCAGCGTCCTCAGGTGCCGGGAGATGGCCGGGACGGCCTCGAAGAAGTCGGTGGCCTCCTCGATCGGCATGTTCAGCACATCGGCGATGGACTTGCCCTTGTAGTGGACCTCCAGGGTCTCCCGGTTGTACCGGGCGCCGTGGCAGACCTCGCACGGGACGTAGACGTCCGGGAGGAAGTTCATCTCGATCTTGATCGTGCCGTCGCCCGCGCAGTTCTCGCAGCGGCCGCCCTTGACGTTGAAGGAGAAGCGGCCGGGCTGGTAGCCGCGGACCTTCGCCTCGGTGGTCTCGGCGAACAGCTTGCGGATGTGGTCGAAGACGCCGGTGTACGTCGCCGGGTTGGACCGCGGGGTGCGGCCGATCGGCGACTGGTCGACGTGCACGACCTTGTCGACCAGGTCGTCGCCGTCCACGCGCGTGTGTCGTCCGGGGACGTTCCTCGCGCCGTTCAGCTCACGCGCCAGGTGCGTGTACAGGATGTCGTTGACCAGCGTCGACTTTCCGGATCCGGAGACGCCCGTGACGGCCGTGAACACGCCCAGCGGGAAGGACACGTCGATGTCCTGCAGGTTGTTCTCACGGGCGCCGTGCACAGTGAGCTGCCGGGACGGGTCGCGGGGGCGGCGGATGTCCGGAAGCGGGATCGCCTTGCGCCCCGAGAGATAGGCGCCGGTCTGCGACTCGGTGTTGGTGAGCAACTCCGTGAGGGAGCCGCTGTGCACGACCTTGCCGCCGTGCTCACCGGCGCCGGGGCCGATGTCCACGACCCAGTCGGCGACCTTGATGGTGTCCTCGTCGTGCTCCACGACGATGAGCGTGTTGCCCATGTCGCGCAGCCGGACCAGGGTCTCGATCAGCCGGTGGTTGTCCCGCTGGTGCAGACCGATGGACGGCTCGTCCAGGACGTACAGGACGCCGACGAGGCCGGAGCCGATCTGGGTGGCCAGGCGGATGCGCTGGGCCTCGCCGCCGGAGAGCGTGCCGGCCGCGCGGTTCAGCGAGAGGTAGTCGAGGCCCACGTCGACCAGGAAGCGCAGTCGCTCGTTGACCTCCTTCAGCACCCGCTCGGCGATCTTCTTGTCACGGGCACTCAGCTTCAGCCGGCCCAGGAAGTCCGCGCAGTCACTGATCGACATCGCGGCGACCTCGGCGATCGACTTCTCCATGATCGTGACCGCGAGGACGATGGGCTTCAGGCGCGTGCCCTCACAGGAGGGGCAGGGCACCTCGCGCATGTAGCCCTCGAAGCGCTCGCGGCTGGCGTCGCTCTCGGCCTCGCTGTGCCGGCGCTTCACGAACGGCACCGCGCCCTCGAAGGGCGTGGTGTACACGCGCTCACGGCCGTACCGGTTGCGGTAGCGGACCTCGATCTGGGTCTTGTGGCCGTAGAGCAGGGCCTTCTTCGCGCGCTGGGGCAGGCCCGCGAACGGGATGTCCGTGCGGAAGCCGAGCGCATCCGCGAGGGCGCCGATCAGCCGGCCGAAGTAGTCCTTGGTGTGCCCGTGCGACCAGGGGTGGATGGCGCCTTCGTCCAGGGACCTGTCCTCGTCCGGAACGATCAGCTCGGGGTCGACCTCCATCCGCGTGCCGATGCCGGTGCAGTCGGGGCAGGCGCCGAAGGGCGAGTTGAAGGAGAAGGAGCGGGGTTCCAGCTCCTCGAAGGACAGGTCGTCGTACGGGCAGTACAGGTGCTCGGAGTACATGCGCTCGCGCTCGGGGTCGTCCTCGGGGAGGTCGACGAAGTCCAGCACGATCATGCCGCCGGACAGGCCGAGGGCGGTCTCCACGGAATCGGTGAGGCGGCGCTTGGCGGACTCCTTCACCGTGAGGCGGTCCACGACCACCTCGATGGTGTGCTTCTCCTGCTTCTTCAGCGTCGGCGGCTCGGACAGCTGGATGGTCTGCCCGTCCACCCGCGCGCGGGAGTAGCCCTTGGTCTGCAGGTCGGCGAAGAGGTCGACGAACTCGCCCTTGCGCTCGCGCACGAGCGGCGACAGCACCTGGAAGCGGCTCCCCTCCGGCAGCTCCAGGACCCTGTCGACGATGGCCTGCGGCGACTGGCGGGAGATCGGGCGGCCGCACTCGGGGCAGTGCGGCTTGCCGATGCGCGCGAAGAGCAGACGCAGGTAGTCGTAGACCTCGGTGATGGTGCCGACCGTCGAGCGCGGGTTGCGCGAGGTCGACTTCTGGTCGATGGAGACCGCCGGGGACAGACCCTCGATGAAGTCGACGTCCGGCTTGTCCATCTGGCCGAGGAACTGCCGGGCGTACGAGGAGAGCGACTCCACGTAGCGCCGCTGGCCCTCGGCGAAGATCGTGTCGAAGGCCAGGGAGGACTTGCCCGACCCGGACAGGCCCGTGAAGACGATGAGCGAGTCACGCGGCAGGTCGAGCGAGACATTCTTCAGGTTGTGCTCGCGCGCGCCACGGACGATGAGACGGTCGGCCACGCCGGTCCGCACCTTTCTTGAGAGAAGTGACAGGGGCGGGGCCCCCGTGCTTCTTCAGACTAGGGGGAGCCACTGACAACGCCGGTCGGATTCTCCGGTTGCATAACAACCCCCGGCCATCCAGCATGCCCGACGCCGCCCTCGACGATATAGCACGTGCTTTCGATTTGCGGCCGAGCTTCACCACCTTCACCCAAAGGTGTGGTGGAGCTAGTGTCAGGCCCATGATTGATCACGCTCATGACCTGGCATGTGTACGTGACGCGACCGAACGGCTCCTCACCGCGGTCGCCAAACTGGACAACGCGTCGCTCGCCGAGCCGTCACGGCTTCCGGGGTGGACCCGCGGGCATGTCCTCGCCCACCTCGCGCGCAACGCGGAAGCGCTCGTGAACGTTCTCGAGGGCCGGCCCATGTACGCGAGCGCCGAGGCACGGGACGCCGACATCGAACGCGACGCCCCACGCGGCCTCGACGCCCAGCTCGCCGACCTGCGCGAGAGCGCGGCCCGCTTCCAGGCCGCGGGGGACGCGCCGGCGGACTGGACGCGCACGGTGGAGCTGCGCAACGGGGTCACCGACTCGGCGTCCCGCGTGCCGTTCCGGCGGTGGATCGAGGTCGAGCTGCACCATGTCGATCTCGGCATCGGGTACGAGCTGGAGGATCTTCCGGCCGAGTTCACGGACCGGGAGATCGACTTCCTGGCGAAGCGCTTCGCCGGACACGAGGAGGTGCCCTCGACCGGCCTGAGCGCAGGCAACGGCCGGACCTGGACCACGGGCGGCGGAGCGGAGGCCGGACCGGTCCAGGTCGAGGGTACGGCCGCCGACCTGCTCGGCTGGCTCGCCGGGCGACGCGACGGCTCCGGCCTCACCACGAACGGCCCGCTGCCGAAGCTGCCCCCGTTGTAGGTCCGCTACGGTCCGCCGGTCCGCCCCCGCTATAGGCTGATCACCATGACGTACACCGGAGAGGTCAGGGTCGGCGGACCGGCGGATGTGCACGAGCTCAAGGACCTGATGATCACGAAGATCGCGGTCGGCCCGATGGACAACAACGCCTACCTGTTGCGCTGCCGGGCCACCGACGAGCAGCTTCTGATCGACGCCGCCAACGAGGCGCAGACGCTCCTCGGGATGATCGGTGACGACGGCATCGCCTCCGTCGTCACCACACATCAGCACGGCGACCACTGGCAGGCGCTCGCCGAGGTCGTCGCGGCCACGGGAGCGCGTACGTACGCCGGCCGCGAGGACGCCTCCGGCATCCCCGTGCCCACCGATGTCCTCGTGGACGACGGCGACGCCATCAGGGTGGGACAGGTGGAGCTCACCGCACGGCACCTCGTCGGGCACACCCCGGGTTCGATCGCGCTGGTCTACGACGACCCGCACGGCCACCCGCACGTCTTCACCGGCGACTGCCTCTTCCCGGGCGGTGTCGGCAACACGCGCAAGGATCCGAAGGCCTTCGCCAGTCTGATCCACGACGTGGAGACGAAGATCTTCGACGTACTCCCCGATGAGACCTGGGTCTACCCCGGGCACGGCAACGACACGACCCTGGGTGCGGAGCGACCGCATCTGCCGGAGTGGCACGCGCGCGGATGGTGAGCGCCGGGCGCGTTCCTCTCCTGCGCGCCGGGCACGTTTCGCGTCGCGCGCCCCGGGGACGTTTCGGCCGCGCGCGCCCCGTGTGAACGTCTCGCACATGCTGGGGGCGCGTGCGCGCTCCCCGCGCGCCCAGTCACGCGGTCAACTGGTGGCAACCCCGTGGAGGATGACGGCTCCTCTGCGGCAGGGCCGCCGGCCTCCAACCCCGCCCTCGGCCGGCGGCCCAGGCCGAAGTCGCGCGCCATGGGGGATGTTCACACGCCCGCAACACCCGTTCCCAGTATGCGGACAGTTATGGTCGTGACCTGGACAAACGCGGGGTTCGCTGCCAATCTCCCGCCATGTACACAGCCCCTCGTGTCCTGCGCCGTGCGGCAGCCGCCGCCACCGTAGCCCTGCTCGCCCTCGCCGTCGGCTGTGCTCCGCAGCCGGAGCAGAAGGCGTCGGCCTCACCCTCCGGCTCGGCCGCGAAGAGCTGCGCCAAGGGCAAGTTGGCCACCAAGACGTCCGGCAAGCTGACGATCGCGACGGACGAACCGGCGTACGAGCCCTGGTTCAAGGACGACAAGCCCGCGGACGGCAAGGGCTTCGAGTCGGCGGTCGCCTACGCCGTGGCCCAGCAACTGGGCTATGGCAAGAGCGCGGTCGTCTGGCAGAGCGTGCCGTTCAACAAGGCGTTCGCGCCCGGCGTGAAGAGCTTCGACTTCGACATCAACCAGGTGTCGATCAGCTCCGAGCGCAAGAAGGCCGTCGACTTCTCCTCCGGCTACTACGACGTGCGCCAGGCCGTCATCGCGCTGAAGGGCAGCAAGGCCGCCAAGGCGACGAGCATCGCGGACCTGAAGGACCTCAAGCTGGGCGCCCAGGTGGGCACCACGAGCCTCAACTACATCAGCGACGTGGTGAAGCCGTCGCAGGAGGCGGCCGCGTACTCCAAGAACGACCAGGCCATCTCCGCGCTCAGGAACGGCCAGGTCGACGCGATCGTCACCGACCTGCCGACCGCCTTCTACGTCACCTCGGCCCAGGTGACCAACGCCAGGATCGTCGGCCAGTTCGAGAACCAGGGCGGCACACCCGAGCAGTTCGGGCTCGTCCTGGACAAGGGCAGCGGTCTCACTTCGTGCGTGACGTCGGCCGTGGACGCCCTGCGCAAGGACGGCACGCTGGCGAAGCTGGAGAAGCAGTGGCTGTCCGACGCCGTCGACGCTCCGGTGCTCAAGTGACGGTCACGAAGGAGGAGTCCGGGGAGGACTCCGGCAAGGGCGACATGCGCGACGGGTACGTCCCGTCCGAGCGGCGGCTGGAGCGCGAGCGCCACAAACGCGCGCGTGCCCGCCGCGCGACGGCGATCGCGGCCCTCTCGACCCTGGTCACCGGCGTCGTCCTCTACCTGGTCGTCGTCAGCGCGCCCGGCTGGCCGCGCACCAAGGAGACCTTCTTCGACGGGCAGTACGCGCTCGAGGCCTTCCCCAAGGTCCTCGACGGGCTGTGGCTGAACATCCGGCTGCTGCTGATCTGCGGCGTGCTGGTGCTCGTCCTGGGCATGCTGATCGCCATCGCGCGCACCCTGCCCGGGCCCGTGTTCTTCCCCCTGCGGGTGCTCGCGGCCGCGTACACGGACTTCTTCCGCGGTCTGCCGCTGATCATCAACCTGATGATCGTGGTCTTCGGCGTGCCCGCGCTGCGTCTCCAGGGCGTGACCGTCGATCCCGTGCTGCTCGGTGGTACGGCACTGACACTGACCTACTCCGCTTACGTCGCCGAGGTGTTCCGCGCCGGCATCGAGTCCGTGCACCCCTCGCAGCGCGCCGCCGCCCGCTCGCTGGGGCTGACCAACCGTCAGGCGCTGCGGTACGTGGTGCTTCCCCAGGCGGTACGGCGTCAGGTGCCGCCTCTGCTGAACGACCTCGTGTCCCTCCAGAAGGACACCGGGCTCGTGTCGATCGGCGGCGCGGTCGACGCCGTACGGGCGGCCGACATCATCGCCCAGCGCAGCCTCAACTACACGCCGTACATCGTCGCGGGCCTGGTCTTCGTGGCACTGACCATTCCGATGACCCGCTTCACGGACTGGGTGACGGCCCGGATGGACCGGCAGCGGGCCCAGGGAGGATCGCTATGAGCGACGCAGTCACGCCCGTGCTGCGCATGGAGTCCGTTCGCAAGACCTTCGGCGGCTCCGTCGTGCTGCGGGACGTCGGTCTGGAGGTCGCCCCGCACACGGTGACCGCGCTGATCGGCGCCTCCGGCTCGGGCAAGTCCACGCTGCTGCGCTGCGCCAACCTCCTGGAAGAGATCGACGACGGCGCGATCTGGCTGGACGGCGAGGAGATCACCGATCCCCGCGTCGACCAGGACGCGGTCCGGCGCCGGATCGGCGTGGTCTTCCAGGCGTACAACCTCTTCCCGCACATGACCGTGCTGGACAACATCACGCTGGCGCCCCGCCGGGTGCACGGCGTCGCCCGCGCGGAGGCCGAGGAACGCGCCAGGGAGCTGCTGGAGCGCCTCGGACTGGGTGCCAAGGCGGATGCCTATCCGGACCGGCTCAGCGGCGGCCAGCAGCAGCGTGTGGCGATCGTGCGGGCGCTCGCCGTACGGCCTCGGCTGTTGCTGCTGGACGAGATCACGGCGGCGCTCGATCCCGAACTCGTGGGCGAGGTGCTGGAGGTGGTCCGGGACCTGAAGGAAGACGGCATGACCATGGTGCTGGCGACGCACGAGATGGGCTTCGCGCGGGACGTCGCCGACCAGGTTTGTTTTCTGGACGGTGGCGTCGTGCTGGAGCGCGGCACCGCAGAGCAGGTCTTCGGCGACCCGCAGCAGGAGCGGACGCGGCGCTTCCTGCGGCGGATCGTTGAGGCGGGCAGGCTGTGACGGCATCGCACTACGCCATGGCCTAAGCCTCGGCCTCGGCCGCCCCCAGCAGGGCGGCGACCCGCTCCACACCGAACACATAGCCCTGCACTCCGCAGCCGGCGATCACGCCGTCGGCACGCAACGAGACGTACGAATGGTGCCGGAACGATTCGCGCCGGTGGATGTTGGAGATGTGCACCTCCAGCACGGGCATGCCGTCGCAGGTGTTGAGTGCGTCCAGAATCGCGACCGACGTGTGGGAGTAGGCGCCGGGGTTGATGACGATCCCGCTGTGGTTCAGGCGCGCCTCATGGATCCAGTCGACCAACTGACCCTCGTGGTTGGACTGCCGGAAGTCCACGGTGCCGCCGTGCGCGGCCGCGGCCTTTGCGCACATCGCCTCGACGTCGGCCAGGGTGTCCGTGCCGTAGATCTCGGGCTGGCGCTGGCCGAGCAGGTTCAGATTGGGCCCGTTGAGGATCATGATCGGGGCGTTGGCCAGGGTGCGGGGCACGTTTCCTCCGGTCCGTTCGGGGCGGTACGTCGACGACCGCCGCTCGCACCCGGTCTATCACGGTGGCCGGTGCACATGGCGGGCCGCGTGCGCCGGAAGCCCCGGCGGCGCACGCCACGTCGCCCGATCACCTCCGCGCGCCCCGTAACTGTTGATCACGGTGGGTGGTTGACGCGGCATGCAGCCTGTGCGTGCCGTGAGCACCCCTTCGATGCCGAGACTCGCCGCCGCGTCCCTGGCGGGGACCGCGATCGAGTTCTACGACTTCTTCGTCTACGGAACGGCGGCGGCCCTGGTCCTGGGGCCGCTGTTCTTCCCGACGTTCTCGCCGGTCGCGGGGACGCTGGCGGCGTTCGTGACGTTCGGGGTGGGCTTCGTGGCCCGGCCGCTGGGCTCGGTGGTGTTCGGGCATCTCGGCGACCGCCATGGACGGCGGCCGGTGCTCGTCGCCTCACTGCTGCTCACGGGCGCCTCGACCGTCGCGGTGGGCTGTGTGCCTTCGTACGGGACCATCGGCGTCGCCGCGCCCCTGCTGCTGCTCGTGCTGCGCTTCCTGCAGGGCCTCGGGCTCGGCGGGGAGTGGGGCGGGGCGGTGTTGTTGACCGCCGAGCACGCGCCGGCCGCGCGACGCGCTCTGTGGTCGAGCTTCCCTCAAGTGGGGCCCGCGGTCGGCTTCGTGCTGGCCAACGGGGTGATGCTCGCACTGTCGGCGGGCCTGTCCGACGCGGAGTTCGCCGGGTGGGGCTGGCGCGTGCCGTTCTGGGTCGCCGGTGTGCCGGCGCTCGCCGGGCTGTGGTTGCGCTCGTCGCTCGCCGAGAGCCCCCGGTTCCTGGAAATCGACGACCACGCGCGCGTGCCGCTCGTGGAGGTCGTACGGCATCACGGGCGGCTGGTGCTGCTGACGGCCGGCGCGCTGGCCATCGGGTACGCGGTGTTCTACGCGGTGACGACCTGGTCGCTGGCGTATGCGACGGAGCGGCTCGGGGTGAGCCGGACGGTGATGCTGACGTGTGTCATGGCCGCGGTGGTCGTGAAAGGGGCCCTCACGCCCTTGGTGGCGCTCCTCGGCGACCGCTACGGGCGGCGGCCGATGTGCCTGACGGGTTGCGCGGCCTGCGTCGTGTGGATGCTCCCGATGGTGTCCCTGCTGGCCACCGGTCAGCCGCTGCTGATGTTCCTGGGCATCCTGGGCGCGCTGATCGCCTTTGTCACCATGTTCGCGGTCATCGCCGCCTACCTGCCGGAACTGTACGAGGCGCGGGTGCGCTGCACGGGCGCCGCGGTGGGCTACAACCTCGGCGGGGTCCTCGGTGGCGCGCTCACCCCGCTCGTGGCCACGGCGCTCGCGGAGCAGAGCGGGCGTGTGCCCTGGGCCGTAGGCGTGTATCTCACGGGCATCGGGCTGATCAGCCTGGTGTGCTTCGCGCTGCTTCCGGAGACGCGGCCGGTGCCCGTGCCGGCGGTGGAACCTGCGACAGGTTGACCGGCCGGGGCCCGGAACGACGGCGACGCCTCACAGGCCTCCCGAAGAGGGCCGGACGGGCGGGCTACGGGCTGATGGCCAGCTCCAGGTAGGCCGCGAAGAGCACCAGGTGGACCCCGCCCTGCAGGGGCGTGGCCCGTCCCGGCACCACGGTGAGGGAGCTGACCACGATGGTCAGTGCGAGCAGCAGCATGTGCGTCGAGCCGAGGCCGAGGACGAGCGGTCCGGACAGCCAGACGGAGGCGAGGGCGACGACCGGGATGGTCAGGCCGATGCTGGCCATGGCCGAGCCGAGTGCGAGGTTGAGGCTGGTCTGCACGCGGTCGCGACGTGCGGCGCGCAGCGCGGCGATCGTCTCCGGCAACAGCACGAGCAGGGCGATGATCACACCGACGACAGCTTGGTGCAGCCCGGCCGCCGCCACGCCCGACTCGATGGTGGGCGACACGCCCTTGGCCAGGCCGACCACGCCGATCAGGGCCAGGCCGAGCAGGCCGAGGCTGATCCAGGCGGTGCGCGCGGACGGGGGCTGGGCGTGGTCGTCGGCGGTGACGACCACGCTCTGCTGGGTGATCGGCAGGAAGTAGTCGCGGTGGCGCACGGTCTGGGTGGCCACGAACAGTCCGTACAGGATCAGTGAGGACAGCGCGGCGAAGGTCAGCTGCACCGAGGAGAACTCGGGTCCGGGCCTACTGGTGGTGAAGGTGGGCAGCGCCAGGCTGAGCGTGGCGAGCGTCGCCACGGTGGCCAGGGCGGCGCCGGTGCCCTCGGGGTTGAAGATCGCGGTACCGTGCCGCAGGGACCCGACGAGCAGACAGAGTCCGACGATGCCGTTGCAGGTGATCATCACGGCGGCGAAGACGGTGTCCCTGGCCAGGGTGGAACTCTTGTCCCCGCCGTCCGCCATGAGAGTGACGATCAGGGCCACCTCGATGATCGTGACGGCTATGGCGAGCACCAGGGAGCCGAAGGGCTCGCCGACACGGTGGGCAATGACCTCGGCGTGGTGGACGGCCGCCAGGACGGAACCGGCGAGTACCAGCGTCACCACGGCGACGACCGCGCCCGGCAGGCTGCGGCCCCAGGTGAAGACCAGGATGACGACCGCGAAGACGGGCACGAGGACCGTCCATTGCCGAGTGAAGGCCCGGAGCCGAGTGATCATGCGGGGATGGTCGCAGAGGCGTACAGGATTCGCATTCCTCTGTTTTCCGATACTTCTGATCCTTTCCGGTGTGGGACCTCGGGCTTGGTCAGGCGTCGACGCTGTCCTTCGGGGCGGCTTCGCCGCCGGTGCGGGCTGCCTCGGCGGCAGCCTGCCTACTGTTGGCCATCAGGCTGGTGACTGTGGTGACGATCAGGACCGCGCAGATCACGCCGAGCGAGACCGGGATGCTGATCTCGGGCACGTGGACGCCGGACTCGTGCAGGGCGTGCAGCACCAGCTTGACGCCGATGAAACCGAGGATGACCGACAGGCCGTACGAGAGGTGGACGAGCTTCTTCAGCAGGCCGCCGATGAGGAAGTACAGCTGTCGCAGGCCCATGAGGGCGAAGGCGTTGGCGGTGAAGACGATGTACGGGTCCTGTGTCAGGCCGAAGATCGCGGGGATGGAGTCCAGGGCGAACAGGACGTCCGTGGTGCCGATGGCGAGCATCACGACCAGCATCGGGGTCATGACCCGCTTGCCGTTCTGCCGTATCCACAGCTCGGTGCCGTGGTACCGGTCGGCCACACCGAACTTGCGCTCCGCGGCCTTCAGCAGCTTGTTCTCCTCGTACTCCTCGTCCTCCTGGTCCGCGCGGGCCTCCTGGACTAGCTTCCAGGCGGTCCAGATGAGGAACGCGCCGAACAGGTAGAAGATCCAGGAGAAGCTGGCGATGATCGCGGCTCCTGCGGCGATGAAGACGGCCCGCAGGACCAGGGCTATGAGGACACCGACGAGCAGAACGCGCTGCTGGTACTGCGCGGGCACCGCGAACTTCGCCATGATCAGGACGAAGACGAAGAGGTTGTCGACGCTCAGCGACTTCTCGGTGATGAATCCCGCGAAGAACTCGCCGGCCGGCTGTCCACCGCCGAAGGCGAGGAGACCGAGGCCGAACAGCCCGGCCAGCGCAATCCAGACGACGGTCCAGATACCGGCTTCCTTGATGGACACCTCATGCGGCCTGCGCCCGATGAGGAAATCGACCGCGATCAGAGCGGCGAGGCCCACGATGGTCAGGACCCACAGGGTCATGGAGACTTCCACTGCACCTCCGGCATTACGTAACGGCAAACACATCAGCGTCGTCGCTGCCGGAGGTCTCCTCCACCCGCGTCGGGCCGACGCCCCGGGACCGGAACCGGTCCGTACTGGCGGGTGCGCCACAGTCGGGAAGTACTCCCCTCCGTACGGAAGACAGTACCTCAATCACCAAGGAAGGGTAAAGAGAAAAGTAAAATGAAGACCAAGTGTGCTGGTGGAAGGACTTTAGCTGTACTTGGTTCTTGCTCTGGCCACCTCGGTGAGCACCTGGTGCACGATCTGGCTCCCGACCGGCACCAGCGATGGTTCATAGGTCCAGGCGTGCCCGACCCAGGGGTCGGCGAAGTGATCGTCGGGTACGGGGGTGAGTCGCATCAGCGAACGCCACAGCGGATCGAGGAGAGGGCCGTAGGCGGCGGCGTCCTCCCGGTCCGCCACCAGCAGGAGGTGGACACCGACGTCGGGCCCCTCGTCGGCTAGATAGCGCAGCCGGGTGACCGCCCGGTCGTCGAAACCGTGCGGGAAGTCGTTGACGATCAGGAGCTGACGCGCGGTGTCGACGTCGGCCGGCAGCGATTCGGGCGCACCGCCACGCATCGCCATCTGCACGAGGTCCACCCGTCGGGTGAGCCGCTCCAGCATCTGCGTCACCCCGCCCGCGCCGGTCGCGGGCGGCATGGCGAGCACGCCGGTCCGCGTGAGCGGGGCGAACGCCGTGGACGCGGTGCCGGCCGGATCGATGACCTGCACGGCGAAGTCCCCCGCCGGATGCACGGCGAGCAGCCGCGCCGCGAGTGCCACCGCTGCCTCCACGGCCAGGTGCCGCAGCTCGGCGGAGTCCGGGAAGCCGCCGGATGCCGCCGCCGGGCCACTGTCGACCCACAGACCGCGTTCCAGCGGCAGCCTGACCAGCAGGGGGATGCGCAGCGGCACGCTCTCGGGCAGATGGAGATCGCCGAGGCGCAGGGCCATCGGGGGCTCGGCGGGCACGCGGTAGCCGTGCCAGACGGGGTTGTCCCAGCGGGCGTAGGCGGGCGGAAGCGCGGGCTCGACCACCTCGCACTCGGCGGTGAGCTGGGCGAGGTCGCGGTCGAGGACCGCACGCGCCTGATCCACCAGTTGGGTCCGGCGGGCGTGGGCCGCCTCGCGCGCGGCGTCGCTCGCGGCGCCGAGCCTGCCGCGGGGGTCGGTGAGGGCCTGGTCGAGCTCCTTCTCCAAGCGGGAGTCGGCGAAGTCGACGGCGCTGCGGTAAGCGGCGGTCGTACGGGCCAGGTCCTCGAACATGCCCCAGACCTGGTTGTACAGCCGCTCCTCCATCGACCAGCCCACGGCGTCCCCCGCTACGGGGTGCGCGGGCGCGCCGACGTCGGCCGGAGCCGCCGACGGCGGTGTGCCGTGTGGGCGGCGGCCGGGGTGCGTGTAGTCGACCCCGGTGCCGGGCTCTCGCGAGGCCGCGTCGGATTCCTGCGTGTCGTACGGATTCCGCGCGGCGTACGGCTGCACGGGCTCCGGCTGCTGCGGGGCACGGGAAGGCGTCTGTCCGGGCGTCCCGGACGCGGGGGTGTCCTGAGGATCGGGTACGTCGGTGTCGTACGGCCCGGGGTCCGACGTGACGCGCGCGGTGGAGGCGGACGCGCCGTGCGGTGGAGCCGCAGAGGTGTCCTGCGGCGCGCGAGCCGTGGTCCCGTGCGCTGACGCTGCGGAGGCCGGTGTCGGCAGCGGGCGGGACGGGTCGTGGGCGGCGGCCTCGCCGAGAGCCGCCGCCTCGCCAGGGGCCGGCGCCGCATGGGCCGCGGCAGCCACGTCGACGGCCTCGTGCAGGCCCTGGTCGGCAAGCAGTGCGGTGAGCCCGGCCGCGTAGCCCTGGCCCACGGCACGCACCTTCCAGGCGCCCTGTCTGCGGTAGAACTCCAGGGCGACCACGGCCGTCTCGCCGTCCAGGCCGGTCAGGGTGAAGCAGGCGAGTTCGGTGCCGTCGAGGCCCTCGACCGTCGTGTGCGGGGCGGCCACGGCACCGAACCGGAGCGGTGCCCCGGCCCCGGTGGGCAGGGCGAGGAAGATGTCGACGCGGTGGACGGCTTCGGGCAGAGCGCCCAGGTCGACCGCGAGCCGGTGTCCGGTGGCGGCCTGCCGGGGCACCTCGACACCGGGCAGGGCGGGGGCGCCGGGGTGAGCCACCCACTGGGGGCCGTGGACCGTGCCGTTCTCGTCGCCGAGCGTGGCGCCGGCCAGGACCGGCACCCCGGCCGAGACCCGGATCGCCAGCCGGACCTGGGACAGCGGGTGGTTCTGCCCCCGCACCAGCTCGGCCGTCATCGCCGTCGCCCCCCTGTGTTCTTGTCGTTCGGTCCTGCGCCGCCGGTCGAGCGGGCGGCCCTACAGGTGCTGCTGGATCGCCGGCATCAGGTCCTGGAACGTACGTCCGTTGGCCGGAGCGCCCAGGGCGGTCATCGTCCAGCCGGCGCCCGCGCGGTGCACCTTCGCCATGATCTGGGCGGTGTAGTCGCCGCCGCCGTCCAGCGTGTAGCGGGCCAGTTCCTGGCCGTTGGTCTCGTCCACCAGGCGGCAGAACGCGTTCTGCACCTCCTGGAAGGTCTGGCCCGTGAAGGAGTTCACGGTGAAGACGATCTGGTCGATGTGGACCGGGACGCGCTGCAGGTCCACGAGGATCGCCTCGTCGTCACCGCCCTGTCCGGCGCCGCCGACGAGGTTGTCGCCGGTGTGGCGGACGGAACCGTCGTCGCTCACCAGGTGGCGGAAGAACACGACATCGACCGGCTGGGTCTCGGCGAACAGGACGGCCGACGCGTCCAGGTCGATCTCGCGCGTGCGGGAGCCGAACAGACCGCGCCGCTTCGCCGCCTGCCAGCCGAGCCCCATACGGACCGCGGTCAGGGTGCCCCCGTCCTTCTTCTCCAGGCTGATGGCCTGACCCTTGCTCAAGTTGACGGACACCGCTGAATCCCCTCTCGAAAGTCCCCTGTTGCCGCGCAGTGCGCGGTTGTCCAGAACCCTACGCAGGGCCACCGACAGTGCCGAACCCCGGTCCGCGCTTTGTGTCGGTGTTGCAACACTTGGCGCATATACCGAGGTCCGGCGGGGTGGCGAGGGTTCAGGCGAGACCGGCTTCCCGCATCTGGCGCAGTTCCTTCTTCATCTCCGAGACCTCGTCACGCAGCCGGGCCGCGATCTCGAACTGCAGCTCCGCGGCGGCGGCGCGCATGCGCTCGGTCATCTCCTCGATCTGCTCGGCGAGTTCGGCCGCCGGGCGGTCCGTGGGAACCGCGGCCGCCGCCTTGCCCTTCGCCGACTTGCCGGCCTTGGCCGCCTTCTCGCCCAGCGCCGGGACGGGTGCCTTGGCGCCCTTGCCGTCCTTGGACTTGCGGTAGCCGGTGCCCAGGAGCTGCTCGGTGTCGACCTCCTCGCGGGCGATCTGCGCGACGATGTCGTTGATCTTCTTGCGCAGCGGCTGCGGGTCGATGCCGTTGGCCTTGTTGTAGGCGATCTGCTTCTCCCGGCGGCGGTTGGTCTCCTCGATGGCCTTCTCCATCGCCGCAGTGATCTTGTCGGCGTACATATGGACCTGGCCGGAGACGTTGCGCGCCGCGCGGCCGATGGTCTGGATCAGAGAGGTGCCCGACCGCAGGAAGCCTTCCTTGTCGGCGTCCAGGATCGCCACCAGGGACACCTCGGGCAGGTCGAGGCCCTCCCGGAGAAGGTTGATGCCGACGAGGACGTCGTACTCACCGGAGCGCAGCTCGCGCAGCAGTTCGACGCGGCGCAGGGTGTCGACGTCGCTGTGCAGATAGCGCACCTGGATGCCGAGCTCCAGGAAGTAGTCGGTGAGGTCCTCGGCCATCTTCTTGGTGAGCGTGGTGACGAGGACCCGCTCGTCCTTCTCGGTGCGCTTGCGGATCTCGTGCACCAGGTCGTCGATCTGCCCCTCGGTGGGCTTGACCACGACCTCCGGGTCGACCAGACCGGTGGGGCGGATGATCTGCTCGACGACGCCGTCCCCGCGGGACAGCTCGTAGGTGCCCGGGGTGGCGGACAGGTAGACGGTCTGGCCGATGCGCTCCTGGAACTCCTCCCACTTCAGGGGGCGGTTGTCCAGCGCGGAGGGGAGGCGGAAGCCGTGCTCCACGAGGGTGCGCTTGCGGGAGGCGTCGCCCTCGTACATGGCGCCGATCTGCGGGACGGTGACGTGCGACTCGTCGATGACGAGCAGGAAGTCGTCCGGGAAGTAGTCCAGCAGGGTGTTGGGCGGGGAGCCCGGCGAGCGGCCGTCGAAGTGCATCGAGTAGTTCTCCACACCGGAGCAGGTGCCGATCTGGCGGAGCATCTCGATGTCGTACGTGGTGCGCATCCGCAGGCGCTGGGCCTCCAGGAGCTTGCCTTGCTTCTCCAGCTCGGCAAGGCGCTCCCCCAGCTCCTTCTCGATGTCGTTGACGGCCCGCTCCATGCGCTCGGGGCCGGCGACGTAGTGGGAGGCGGGGAAGACGTACAGCTGCTGGTCGTCGCTGATGATCTCACCGGTGAGCGGGTGCAGCGTGGACAGCGCTTCGATCTCGTCGCCGAACATCTCGATGCGGACGGCCAGCTCCTCGTAGACCGGGAAGATCTCGATGGTGTCGCCGCGGACCCGGAAGGTGCCGCGGGTGAAGGCCATGTCGTTGCGCGTGTACTGGATGTCGACGAAGCGGCGCAGCAGCTCGTCGCGGTCCATCTCGTCGCCGACCCTGAGGGGGACCATCCGGTCCACGTACTCCTGCGGGGTGCCGAGACCGTAGATGCAGGACACCGAGGCGACCACGATGACGTCGCGGCGGGTGAGCAGCGAGTTCGTCGCCGAGTGGCGCAGCCGCTCGACCTCCTCGTTGATCGAGGAGTCCTTCTCGATGTAGGTGTCCGACTGCGGGACGTAGGCCTCGGGCTGGTAGTAGTCGTAGTACGAGACGAAGTATTCGACCGCGTTGTTCGGCAACAGCTCGCGGAACTCGTTGGCCAACTGGGCGGCCAGCGTCTTGTTCGGCGCCATCACGAGCGTGGGGCGCTGGAGCTTCTCGATCATCCATGCCGTGGTGGCGGACTTGCCGGTGCCGGTCGCGCCCAGCAGGACGACGTCCTTCTCACCGGCCTGGATGCGCTTGGCGAGGTCGGCGATGGCCGTCGGCTGGTCGCCGCTGGGCTGGTAGGGGCTGACGACCTCGAAGGGCGCCACCGTGCGTTCGATCTGGGAAACGGGCCGCATGTCATCCACCGTACGACCCCGCACTGACAACGGGTCCGGATCAGCGGTTCTGCGGGGTCCGGGAGAGGTGGTGCTCGGACCGTGACCCCTCGTGGACGGCGGGACGCCGGGGCGGGTGGGAGGCGACGGCGGAGGCCGGGACACCCGGTTTGTGCTCGACGGGCCTGGGGACGGGCCGGCCCGTGATCATCAGCGGGTCGAAGATCACCACGACGCCCGCGAGGAGCAGGAAGGCGAGCGGACCGATCAGCATGGGCGCGAGCACGGACGGCTCCGGCGCGCCTCCGCCGGTGTGGGAGGTGTCGTCGAGGTGAACGCCGAGGGCGGCCATGCCCGTGTAGTGCATGCCGCTGACCGCGAGCCCCATCACGAGGCTCGCCCCCACGCTCCACATGAAGCCCCGGACGCGTCCGGCGGCCCACAGCGCGGCGGTGGCGGCCACGACCGCTATGACGACGGATACGGCGACGGTGAGCGTGTTGTAGGTGAACCGCCCGTGGAAGTGCACGCCGGCCATGCCGAGGTAGTGCATCGAGGCGACGCCCAGACCGGTGACCGTGCCACCGGTGAACAGCGCGGTGCCGGTGGCACCCCGGTAGCCGACGATGAAGATCCCGAGGCCGACCATCACGATGGCGAGGCCGAGGCTCGCATAGGTGATCGGCTTGTCGTAGTGGATCGGCGTCTCCTTGATGGCGAAGCCCATCATGGCGACGAAGTGCATGGTCCAGATGCCGGAGCCGATCGCGGCCGAGCCGAGGGCCAGCCAGGCGGGCCGCCGGGAGTGCGTGACCAGCAGGGACCGGGTGGTGCAGCGCAGGCCGAGGGCGCCGCCGAGGCAGGCCATCAGATAGGCCACCAATGGAGTGACGGCCCCGTAGCTGAATCCGTCGACCGTGCCTTGCATCCGCGGCTGCCCTTCCGCCCTCTTGCGTCCCGGAATCCTTGAAATGTTCCCCCGGCCCAGGACCGCCGGGGCGGTCAGGGTTGTCGCAGAGAGTATGACCCCCACCGGAATGGTCGAACGATTTTCCGGCAAAGAAACACGGCCTTGCCGCAGTTGTGCGGCACCGGTGAGCGGACTTGGGACATATCCATTCCGTCTGTGGTCATCGCGCGCCGGGTGCCGTGACATTCTGCTGTCAGTCTGTTGCTGTCCGTGTTCGTCAATGCGAGGAGTCTGCATGCACGCGCGCGTAGTTGCCGCCACGGTCGCCGCGGTCCTGGGGACGGCGCCCCTGCTGAGCCCCGACTCCGACGCCCGGGCCGGCGGCGTCGGCGAGCCGACGGTGATCGCCCACCGCGGTGCCTCCGCCTACGCTCCCGAGAACACCCTGGCCTCGATCGACAAGGCAGCGCAGCTGGGCTTCACCTGGGTCGAGAACGACGTCCAGCGCACCAAGGACGGCGAGCTGGTCGTCATCCACGACGACAGCCTGCAGCGCACCACGAACGTCGAGCGGATCTTCCCCGGCCGGGCGCGGTGGAAGGTGAAGGACTTCACCGCGGCCGAGATCGCCCGGCTGGACGCGGGCAGCTGGTACTCGCCCGCCTATGCGGGCACGCGCGTGCCGACGCTGCAGCAGTACATGCGCCGGGTCGAGCACAACCACGAGAAACTGCTCCTGGAGATCAAGAACCCGGAGCTGTATCCGGGCATCGAGCAGCAGACCCTGAAGCTCCTCGGCAACGAGGGCTGGCTGGACCACGAACACCTGGACCGGCTGATCGTGCAGAGCTTCAGCGCCGACAGCATCCGGACCGTGCACGAACTGAGGCCCGCGATCACCACCGCCTGCCTCGGGACACCCACCGTGGCGCAGCTGCACCAGTACGCGCGCTTCACCGATCTCATCAACCCCTCGTACGGGTCGCTCTCCAAGGGGTACGTCTCGGCCGTGCACGCCTTCGGCGGGCCGCACGGCAGGCCGCTCAGGGTGCTCACCTGGACGGTGAACGACGCGACCACCGCGCGCAAGGCCGCGGGCTACGGCGTGGACGGGATCATCACCAACAAGCCCGACGTGGTGCGGGCGGCGCTCGGCTCCGAGTGAGCGCGGCGGGCGTTGTCAGTGGCGGGCCGTACCGTGGGCGCATGGACAGCCATGTGCAGGACGAGCAGCGGGTCGTGTGGGCCGTGGTGGGGACGGACATCGGGCCGCTGATGCTGGCGGCGACCCGTGACGGCCTGGTCAACGTCGTCTTCCACGCCACGGACGCGGTGCGCGACCGCGCCGTGGAGCGGCTGGCGGCCCGGCTGGGCGCCGCTCCCGTGGAGGATCCCGGCTCACCGCTGCTGGCGGAGGCGATACGCCAGCTGCGGGCCTACTTCGCGGGCGAGCGGCACGACTTCGACCTGCCGCTGGACTGGTCGCTGATCTCGGGCTTCAACCGGCAGGTGCTGCGCGAGCTCGCGACCGGTGTGCCCTACGGCACGGTGGTGGGGTACGGCGATCTCGCCGGGCGGGTCGGACAGCCCGGCGGGGCGCAGGCGGTCGGCGCGGCCATGGGTGCCAATCCGTTGCCGGTGGTCGTTCCGTGTCACCGGGTGGTGGAGAGCGACGGCGGGATCGGCGGCTTCGGGGGCGGACTGGAGACCAAGCGGAAGCTGCTCGCCCTGGAGGGCGTACTGCCCGAGCCGCTGTTCTGACCGCGCCCCGGACACCCGTCTCCGGCAGGCCCCGGACACCGGCCCCGGCTACTCGCCGTAGTGCCGGGCCTCGAAGACGTTGCCGTCGGGGTCGCGGAAGTAGAAGCTGCTCGTGGCGTTGCCGCGGGCACCGGAGAGGTTGTGGTCGACGCCCGAGACGGCGACGCCATGTTCCTCCAGGCGGGCGCGCAGGGCGTCGAAGGCGTCGGCCGGCAGGGACAGGCAGACGTGGTTCACGGGGTGGCCCGCGCTCTCGGCCGCACCGGGCAGCATCTTCATGCGTGCGGCCATGGTGAGCGGGGCGAGGTCGAAGATGGTCTCCTCGTTGACGCGCACCGAGGGGAAGGCCACCTTTCCCTCGGCGAACTCGGCGACCCTGATCGGCTCCAGACCGACTGCCTCCTGGTAGAAGCCGGCCGCGGCCACGGGATCGGCCACCCACAGGACGACATGGTCGAGACGCATGCTGTTCGTGGTCATGCGCCCCAGGCTGGTGGCGTCCGCCACAGTCCGCAAGGGCAACAAGCCATAAGCGTTTAACGGCGGCCGGCGCCCGCCAGAGATGAGGAAAGGCCGACGGACAGGAGGCGGTGCGCGTGGTGCTGGTGGTGTCGGAAGAGGTCCGGGAAGCGATCGACGCACGGCGGCCGGTGGTGGCCCTGGAGTCCACGATCATCGCGCACGGCCTGCCCCGCCCGCGCAATCTGCAGGTGGCGCTGGAGCTGGAGGACGCGGTGCGCCGGGAGGGGGCCGTCCCTGCGACCATCGCCGTTCTCGACGGCCGTCCCCTGGTCGGCCTGGACAAGGAGCAGCTGGAGCGGGTCGCGAACGAGGACGGCATCCGCAAGCTGGGTCATCGCGATCTGCCGCTCGCCGTGGCGGCCGGCGTGAGCGGGGCGACCACCGTGTCGGCGACGGCACAGCTGGCCGCGCTCGCGGGCCTCCGGGTGTTCGCCACCGGCGGGCTGGGCGGTGTGCACCGGGAGTGGACGGCGACCCAGGACGAGTCGGCCGACCTCGGTCTGCTGGCCCGCACCCGGATCACGGTGGTCTGCGCGGGCGTGAAGTCGATCCTGGACGTACCGGCGACCCTGCAGCGGCTGGAGACGCTGGGCGTGGCCGTCGCCGGGTACGGCACGAACCGGTTCCCCGGCTTCTACCTGTCCGACTCGGGGCATCCGGTCGACTGGACACTGGACACCCCGGAGCAGGTCGCGGACGTCATGCGGGCCCAGGAGGCGCTCGACGCGCCGCCGTCGGCGCTGATCGTCGCCCAGCCCGTCCCGGAGGCGGAGCAGCTCGATCCCGAACTGCACGCGCGCGTGCTGGCCGACGGCCTGCGCGCTTGCACGGACCAGGGCGTCTCCGGTCAGGCGGTGACCCCGTTCCTGCTGGACTACCTGGTCCGGCACACCGCAGGGGCCTCCCTGAGCGCCAATCTGGCAGCCGTACGCGGCAACGTACGGCTGGCGGCACGGATCGCCACGGCGTGGACGAGGAGGTGACCACGGTCCGGGACGGGGCCCTGCTGGTCGTCGGTGACGTGGTCACGGATGTGGTCGCCCGGCACCAGGGGCCGCTCGCGGCCGGCACCGACACCGCCGCCTCGATCCGCACCCTGCCGGGCGGCGCGGGCGCGAACGTGGCCTGCTGGGCCGCGCACGCGGGCTGTGCGGACGTACGGCTGCTGGGGCGGGTGGGCGCGGACGCGGCCGCATGGCACGAGCGTGAGCTGATCGCGACCGGTGTGCGGCCCCGGCTGGTGATCGATCCGACAGCGGCGACCGGGACGGTCATCTGCCTGGTCGATGCCGGTGCGGCGGCGGAGCGTACGTTCCTCACGGACAGCGGGGCGTCTTTGCGGCTCGAACCCGCCGACTGGTCGGACGCATTGCTCGACGGCGTCGGACGGCTGCACCTGTCGGGGTATCTGCTGTTCACGGAGCCGAGCCGGGAGCTCGCACGGACGGCGCTCGCGGCGGCACGCGCGCGTGGCGTGCCGGTCAGCCTCGATCCGGCGTCGGCCGGCTTCCTGGTGCGGCTGGGGGTGGACCGCTTCCTGACCTTCGCGGAGGGGCTGGACGTGCTGCTGCCCAGCCGGGACGAGGCATGTCTGCTGACGGGGCTGCCGGATCCGGGGGACGCGGCGGACAAGTTGAGCCGTCTCGTCCCGCTGGTGGTCACCAAGGCGGGTGCGGACGGTGCGCTGGTGGCCCGTTCCGGCAGCGGACCGGTCAGGGTCCCGGCCGTGCCGGCGGCTCCTCGGGACACCACGGGCGCCGGTGACGCCTTCACCGGTGCGTTCCTCGCCGCCCTGCTCACGGGAGCGGACCCCGAGGAGGCGGCGGCACGCGGCTGCCGGGCAGGTGCGGAGGCGGTCGAACGGGTGGGGGCCAGACCGCCGTGTCCGGGGCGCGACGGCTAGCGCCCGGCGGGCGCCATGGGGGCACCGGCAGCGGAGGCTCGGCTCGCGCCGCGTCGCGAACGCCGTCGCGGGGGTGGTTGGCTGGGATCCGCGCCGAGCCCGGCCGGGGCGGCTGAGGCCGGCGTCGTACCGAGGCGCGGGCGCCCAGGCCTTTCCCCCCGCTAGTACTTCCTCTAGTCCTTTAGTCCTTCCTCCCCCACGCCGAGATCATCGGCGCGGTGGCCAGGTCCATGCTGCCGGCCTCGACGTTGGCCAGGTGCTGGTCGACGTCCTCGTCGGTGGCGAGCCCGGCGGCAACCAGCCGGTTCCGGATCTGACGGACCGTCGCGGCCTCGAGAGCGGTGCAGGCAGGTGATGCCACCGGAAAGAACGCATCGGCCTCCACCCCGCTCAGTCCGGCCTCGCGGAGCAGACGCGGGAGTTTGCGGCCGTACGAGAGGTCGGCGCCACGTTGGGCGAGCAGCGTGCGGAAGCCCTGACGCAGGCGGTTGGCGAGCCGCTGCTCAGGACCGTACTCGTCGGGGCAGATCAGGGGCTGGAGAGCGGGGTCGGCATCCTCGATCAGCAGATGCCCGCCGGGCCGGAGGGCCTGGATCATGGACCGCAACGCCCTTTCCCGGTCCGGCACATGGACGAGGACGAGCCGGGCGTGGACCAGGTCGAAGCCCTCACCCGGTGGTTCCTCGGCACCCACGTCGTGGACCCGCACCTCCACCGGCGCACTCGCCGCCGCGGCGGCGAGCCGCGAGGTGTCGATGTCAGTGGCGACGACCTGTCCGGTGGGGCCCACCTTCCTGGCGAGCCAGGACACCACGGAGGTGCCGCCGGCCCCGACTTCCCAGCAGCGCCGGCCCAGCCCGATGCCAAGCGCCTCGATGTGCCGGAAGGTCGTGGGATCGAAGAGGGCGGCGAAGGCGTCGAAGCGCTCCGCGGCCTCGTTCTGCCGGTTGTCCAGGAGATATCCGTCGGATGAGGTCATGCCCGATCATCGCAGTCACCCGGCTCTGGCCGGTCCGCCGACGCTCCGGCCAGGGGCGGCCGGGGCCGAGGCCGCGGCATCGGTGCTCCGTCCACAGTCGGGAACCAAGCGGAACCTCCCGTTCCCACAGGCTTACCCGCGCTTTGCCCTCGGCTGGCAGACTTGCCGGGCAGGGCGCGAAAGCGTTGCGTGAGGAGATCCAGGCAAGGAGATCCAGATGTCGATGGCGGGGAATCTGCGGAAGGTCACGGGGCTGGGCAGGGTCGGCGGCCTGCGCAAGGTGGCGCGGCTGGCCAGGCGGCGGCCGCGCGTGGACCTGAGCCATCCCGCCCGGTCACCGCTGGGCTCCTCGGTGGTCAACTGTGTGACGTACCAGGACGGTGTGCGCGTCCCGCAGTGCACGGACCTGGTGGATGCCGTGCGGATGGTGCGCAAGACGGGCGAGGGCTTCGTCTGGCTCGGGCTGCACGAGCCGACGGACCGTGAGTTCGCCGGCATCGCCGAACTCTTCGACCTGCACCCCTTGGCGGTGGAGGACGCGGTCGAGGCCCATCAGCGGCCGAAGCTGGAGCACTACGGCGACACGCTCTTCGCGGTGTTCAAGACGGTCTGCTACGTGGAGCACGAACAACTGACGGCGACCAGCGAGGTGGTCGACACCGGCGAGATCATGGTGTTCGTCGGTGAGGACTTCGTCATCACGGTGCGGCACGGCCGGCACGGCTCACTGGGCCCGCTGCGCGAGGAGCTGGAGGCGCATCCGCACCAGCTCGCCAAGGGGCCGGCGGCGGTGCTGCACGCGATCGCCGACCATGTCGTCGACGACTATCTGAACGTCACGGACGCGGTGCAGGCCGACATCGACCAGGTCGAAACGGAGGTGTTCTCGGAGAACGGTGCGCGGCTCGACCCCGGGCGCATCTACCAGATGAAGCGTGAACTGCTGGAGCTGAAGCGGGCGGTGGTGCCGCTCGGCCGCCCGGTGGAGGACCTTGCCACCCGGCCCATACGGGTCATCGCCCCGGAGATACAGACCTACTTCCGGGACGTGCTCGACCACCTGATACGCGCCAAGGAACAGATCGCCGCCTTCGACGAACTGCTCAACTCCATTCTGCAGGCCCACCTCGCGCAGGTGACCGTCGCGCAGAACGAGGACATGCGGAAGATCACGGCCTGGGCCGCGGTGATCGCCGTACCGACGATGGTGTGCGGGGTGTACGGCATGAACTTCGACCACATGCCGGAGCTGCACTGGCGGTTCGGCTATCCGCTGGTCATGGCCGTCATGGCGGCGGCGTGTCTGGTGCTGTACCGGGGCTTCAGGCGCAACGGCTGGCTCTGAGCGGCGGGGGCACTCTGCCGGGCGGCCGCCCGGATCAGCCGCTCCAGGCGGGATGGCGCGGGTCGTCGGCGCGCACCAGCACGTCCGCCGTGCCCGCGGGGTCCGTCTCGGACTCGTAGCGCTCGAAGGCGGGGAGCGTCCAGTGCTCGCTCTCAGGGGTACGGCGGCGCAGGGCACCCGGGGAGAGGAGGAGGTGCACGGTCAGATCGAAGGGGAACCAGTGCCGCAACAGGAGGGGGCCGTGGAGCAACAGGACCCCTCCGGGCGGGAGTTGGACATACGGGCTGCGGGTGGCCCGGTCGGTGGCCGGATCCCACAGGTCGGGCAGGACTCGCCCGCTGCCACCGGGGTCGAGCGGGCCGAAGACCTCGCGCCACAGGGCGCCGGTGTCGAACCAACCGCCGTAGTACGACTCCGCGTCGCGCCGCCCGTGCTCCAGGCGCAGCGAGGCGGGGCGCAGGAAACCCTCCACGCCGACCACGAGTGAGGGCCGGCCACGCACCCGCAGCGCTTCCCCGACCCGCTCCGCGAGGTCGCCGGGCCGGGCGGCCGGGGCCCCGTCGAAGCAGACACGCGGCCAGGCGCTTCCGTCGGCCGGCTCCAGCCCGGCCAGCCGATCGGCGAGCTGCTCCGCGAGCCGGTCCCAGGTGATCGCTTCGAGTCGCACAGGGCCATGATGCCGGGTGGCGGAAGGTGGGGTGACAGTGCCTGTCGGGGACGGGCCCGGCGGCAGGGCTGACCGGGGTCGGAGCGGCGGGATCAGTTGCGGTGTCCGGACGCTCGGCGGGCCCGAGCAAGGGTTCGAGACGCTCGACGCCGGGTTCTTCGTGAAGGCGGCCGACGCACTGCTCGACGGGCTCGCCGCGGCCGAGGTGGGCCGGCTCGTCGCGGTGGGGCTGGGTGCGAATCTGGTCGGCGAGGACGGCCGGGGTGGTGGACGACCTGGTGGCCTTCCCGCCGGAGCTCCTTCCTTTCGCCCGGGCCCACACCGCGGGACTGGACCGCCTGCGGAAACGGGTGGACGGCCCCGTCGACTGGGTGATGCTCACGCCCGCCGGACACCTGGAGCACGGCGGACCGCGGACGGGGCGGTACCGCGTCGGCGGGGAGCGGCTGCCCCGTGCAGAGAGTGGCGACGGCGGGGCTGAGCCGTGGCTGTCGTACGCCGAGCTCGCCGTGGCGGCGGTGGACGAGATCCAGGCTTCGGCGCGGCACCGTATCCGGGTGCCGGTGTTCAACTTCCGGAGCGGGAAGGAGGAGGCAATGGACAAGACGGAGTAGGCAAGGCGTGGGAGGCGAGGGTGGCGGCGGGGAAAGTACCGCGTATGGCACTTCCCTCAACTCCCCACTCACCCGGACGGCTTGTCGTCATCCAGGCGCAGAAGCCCAAGCGGTGCGCCACGTGCCGGCGCGGGCCGCTGACGCTGCTCGTGCTGGAGGACGGGGCACCGCGCTGTCTGCACTGCACGGACCTCGGGCACCTGGTGTTCCTGCCGCGCGGGGACACCGCACTGACCCGCAGGTCGAGGGAGGAGAGCGGGCTGTCGGTCGTCGTGGTGCGGTTCAACCGGCGCAAGGGACGTTACGAGCGGCAGGGCGTGCTGGTGGAGGAGGCGGCGCTGGCCCGGGCCGAGGCCCGCTGCCTGGCGGACGCGGAGGCGCGGCGCAGGCGGCGGGCGCGGGACGCGCGGCGCCGGGCGGCGGAGGACGAGCGGTTCGCGGCGGCATTCGCGGCCGAGATCCTGCGGCTCTTTCCGGGCTGCCCTGCCGATCGCGCGCGGGCCGTCGCGGCGCACGCGTCCGTGCGCGGCAGTGGACGGGTCGGGCGCAGTGCGGCCGGGCGGGCGCTGTCGGAGGGAGCTGTGGTCTCGGCGGTCGTGGCGGCCGTACGGCATGTGGACACACCGTACGACCAGCTGCTGATGAGCGGGGTGTCACGGTACGAGGCACGGCGCCGGATCGCCCCGGCTGTGGAGAGTGTGCTGCGGGCCTGGCAGGACGCCGGGGCGGAGGCAGGCTGAGCGGGAGAGGGAGGGGGGTGGGGGTGGGGAGAAGGAAGGAGGAGAAAAAGAGGTGCTGCCGGGCGCGTACCGGGCGGAACGAGACGAGATGGGGCGTGGAGATGATCGACGGGCCGTTCTTCGTGCTGGTCGTGGTGGGGGTACTCGGCACCGGGCTGATGGCCGGGGTGTTCTGCGCGTTCTCGACCTTTGTGATGCGGGGGCTCGCCGGGCTGCCGCCCGCGCAGGGTGTCGCGGCGATGAACGCGATCAATGTCGCCGCCGTCCGGCCCGCCTTCATGACGGTGTTCAACGGCTCGGCGGTGCTGAGCGCGATGATCGCGGTGGTGACGTTCGTGGTGTGGCCGGACGAAGGGAAGCTTGAACTGCTGCTGGGCAGCGCGCTGTATCTCTTCGGTTCGTTCGGGCTGACGATCGTCGCCAACGTCCCCCGCAACGACCGGCTGGCCCGGCTGACCCCGGGCGCCGCGGAGGCCGCCGAGTACTGGCCGGCGTACGTACGCGAGTGGACGTTCTGGAACCACGTCCGCACCGGCGCCTCGGCAGCGGCCGCACTGGTCTACGTACTGGCCCTCGCCTGATCTGCGTGCGGGCCCCGGGGCGGCCGGCTCCTGACAAGCCCCCGCTCTGACAAGCCATGGAGAAAGCGCTGTCCACCACTCTGCGCGGTGGCCGGGGCGGACGTATCGTGGCCGAAAGAGTGCCGAAGGACGCCACCCGAATGGCGTACGGCCCGTCGTACACCGATACCCGCGCGGTATCCGTACGCGAGGAAGACGACCATGGCCGATCCCAAGGGGTTCATGAACACGCCGCGCCGGGAGTGGCCGCGGCGGCCCGTCGAGGAGCGGGTGCGGGACTGGGACGAGGTGTATGTCCCGGGAGCGCTGCTGCCCATCATCAGCAAGCAGGCCGATCGGTGCATGGACTGCGGCATCCCGTTCTGCCACGACGCCTGTCCGCTGGGCAATCTGATCCCGGAGTGGAACGACCTGGTCTCCCGGGAGGACTGGCGGGCGGCGAGCGACCGGCTGCACGCCACCAACAACTTCCCCGAGTTCACCGGGCGGTTGTGTCCGGCACCGTGCGAGGCGGGATGCGTGCTGGCGATCAACCAGCCGGCCGTCACCATCAAGAACGTCGAGTGCGCGATCGCCGACCGGGCCTGGGAGGAAGGTTTCGCCCAGGCGCGTCCGCCCGAGCGGCTGTCCGGGAAGACGGTCGCCGTCATCGGCTCCGGGCCCACCGGGCTCGCCGCGGCGCAGCAGCTGACCCGGGCCGGACACACCGTCGCCGTGTACGAGAAGGACGACCGGATCGGCGGGCTGATGCGGTACGGCATCCCCGAGTTCAAGATGGAGAAACGGCATCTGGAGCGACGGATCGAGCAGATGCGGGCCGAGGGGACGAAGTTCCGTACGTCGACGGCCGTCGGGCGGGATGTCGGGGCGGTGGAGCTGCGCGGACGGTACGACGCCGTGGTCATCGCCACGGGGGCCACGGCGTGGCGGGAACTTCCGGTGCCGGGTCGGGAGTTGTACGGGATACACCAGGCGATGGAGTATCTGCCGCTGGCCAACAGGGTGTGTCAGGGGGATCTGGAGGTTTCCCCGCTGTCCGCGGCCGGCAAGCATGTGGTGATCGTCGGCGGCGGGGACACCGGGGCGGACTGTCTGGGCACGGCGGTGCGCGAGGGGGCCGCGTCCGTGACCCAGCTGGACATCTACGCGCAGCCGGGCACCGAGCGCGACGAGGAAACCGAGCCATGGCCGACATACCCGAAGGTCTACCGGCTGTCGGCCGCGCACGAGGAGGCCCGGGACCTGCGTACGGCACCGGCGGCGGACGCGGACGCGCGGTTGTTCGCCGCGTCAACGCTCCACTTCGAGGGGGACGGCAGCGGGCGGGTGCGGTCGCTGCACCTGGTAGAGGTCGACGAGTCGCGCCGCCCCGTGCCGGGCACCGGGCGGGCGCTGCCCGCCGATCTCGTGCTGCTCGCCCTCGGGTTCTCCGGGCCGGACCAGAAGGACGGGCTGATCGGGCAGTTGGGGCTGGAGCTCGAAACGCGCGGCACGATCGCCCGGGACGACGGCTTCGCGACCAGCGTCCCCGGGGTGTTCGCGGCCGGGGACGCGGCGCGCGGGCAGTCGCTCATCGTCTGGGCGATCGCGGAGGGGCGAGCGGTGGCGGCGGCCGTCGACCGCTGGCTGACCGGGAGTTCACGGTTGCCTGCGCCGGTCTCTCCGAGGGATCGGCCGATGAGGGTGTAGGCGTGACCGACGGCTATTTGTCGCCGTCGGCTGTCCTCGGCTGTGGTGACGTCCGGTTCGCACCGCCGGGATACGCCGTTGTGATTGCCGGTGTTCCGGTATGAGGTTACCGGCGAGATCGGGTGCCGCAGGTGGAGTGGCCGGCGAGGCAGGGCGATCGACGCCCGCCTCTGTCGTCGCCGCTCAGCCCTTCCGCTCGTCCGTCCCCGCCACCTTCCCCGTCGACAGGGCCACGCGGTTCCACGTGTTGATCGTGCAGATCACGGCGATGACGTGGGCCAGTTCCTCCTCGGCGAAGTGGGCCGCGGCCTCGGCGTAGACGGCGTCGGGGACGCCCGCGTCGGCGACGAGGGTCAGGGCCTCGGTGAGCGCGAGCGCGGCCTGTTCCTTGGGTGTGAAGAAGTGCCGTGCCTCGCGCCAGACGGCGACCATGTGCAGCCGGTCCTCGCTCTCGCCTGCCTTGCGGGCGTCGTTGGTGTGCATGTGCAGGCAGTAGGCGCAGTGGTTGAGGAGGGAGGAGCGGATCTGGATCAGCTCCACCAGCGCCGGGTCCAGGCCTGCGCGGGCGGCGGCGTCGAAGCCGACGACGGCGCGGAAGACCTTGGGGGCGGACTTCGCGAAGTCCAGTCGGGTGCGCGCGGCCTCGACCTCGGCGATCGCGGTGGTGATGTCGGCTGCGGCGGTGTTCGTGTTCGTCGTCATGGCCTCAACCTAGGGGCCCGATAGACCGGTTGTAGGGTGCATTTCTATGACGGAATCGTGGGTCAATTCCGCGGAGCGGATCGGCGCCGATCTGCATCTGGAGCTGTCGGGTCCGGGTGGGCGGCGGGCCGCGCTGACCCGGGCGCTGCGCGAGGCCGTGCGCGGCGGGCGGCTGGCGCCGGGCACCCGGTTGCCGCCGTACCGGTCGCTCGCCGCCGATCTGGGCGTGGCCCGCAACACGGTGGCCGACGCGTATGCGGAACTGGTCGCGGAGGGCTGGCTGACCGCCCGCCAGGGTTCGGGCACCCGGGTCGCCGACCGGGCGGAGCCGCTGCGGGACGCCGTACGGACGCCCGTGAAAACACCTCCACGCGAGCGTGGCCCGCGACACGATCTGCGGCAGGGCGCGCCGGACGCGTCGGCGTTCCCGCGGGTGGCCTGGTCGGCCTGCTATCGGCGGGCGCTCCAGACAGCGCCGAACGAGGCGTTCGGGCCCGGGGATCCGGCCGGGCGGCGTGAGCTGCGGGAGGCTCTGACCGAATATCTGGCACGCGCGCGTGGCGTGCGGACCGAGCCGGACCGGATCGTGATCTGCTCGGGCTTCGCGCATGCGCTGCGGCTGCTGTTCGGCCAGGGCGCGGGCGGGGTGCTGCGCGGTCCGCTGGGCGTGGAGGCGTACGGGCTGGACTTCCACCGGGGGCTGCTCACCACGGCCGGGGTGCGCACGGTGCCGCTGCCGCTGGACGAGCACGGCGCGCGAGTGGACGTACTCGGGCGGGAGCGGGCCGTGCTGCTCACGCCGGCGCACCAGTTCCCGACCGGCGGCCCGCTGCACCCGGAGCGCCGGGCGGCCGTGATCGGCTGGGCACGCGCGCGTGGGACGGTGGTACTGGAGGACGACTACGACGGCGAGTTCCGATACGACCGCAAGCCGGTCGGTGCGCTCCAGGGTCTCGATCCGGAGCGGGTGATCCACCTCGGGTCGGTCAGCAAGAGCCTGTCGCCGGCGCTGCGGCTGGGCTGGATGGTGCTGCCGGAGCGATATCTGGGGCCCGTGCTGGCGGCGAAGGGCGAGCGGGAGGGCTGGGCGAGCGTCCTGGACCAGCTGGCCTTGGCGGAGTTCATCGTCTCCGGGTCGTACGACCGTCATGTGCGGCGCATGCGGCAGCGCTACCGGCACCGGCGTGACCGGCTCGTCGCCGCGCTCACCGAACACGCGCCGCAGGTCGAGGTGACGGGCATCGCGGCCGGGCTGCACGCGGTGCTGCGGCTGCCGCCCGGCACCGAGCGGTCCACGGTGAAGGCCGCCGCATGGCAGGGCGTCGCCGTGGACGGACTCGACGCGTTCCGGCATCCGCAGGCGGCCGCGACGATGGGTGACGGACTGGTGGTGGGGTACGCGGCCGCCGCGGAACACGCCTACGGCGCGGCACTGGAGGCGCTGTGCGGGGTGCTGCCTCCCGGGTGAGGAGCGGGGCGCCTCCGGCGTGCGGCGTAGTTGCCCCCGGCGCGCGCGGCGCGGGGACGGTTCAGTGGCCGACCCTCGCGCTGAACAGGCGCGCCGCGCGGGTCTACCGCTTCCGGGCCACCGCCCCGTACCCCGGGATCACCCCGTCGTCCTAGCCCGGGACCGGCTCGCCCAGTTCCGGGTGCCACTTGTGGACGATCTCGACGCCGGGCTCGACCAGGTCGAGGCCGGTGAAGAAGCGGGTGAACTCGTCGCGGGAGCGCAGGGCGAGGGTGACGCCGGCCGCCTTCAGCTTCTCGGTGGCGGCCGCCGACTCCTCGGGGGTGAAGTCGGCCGTGGCGTGGGTCATCGTCAGGTAGCTGCCGGAGGGAAGTTCGGCCAGCAGCCGGCCGACCAGGTCGTGCGCGCCGTCCTCGTCGGGAATGAAGTGCAGCAGGGCGACCAGGGAGAGCGCGACCGGCCGGTCGAGGTCCAGGACCCGCCGGGCGCCGGCGACGATCGCGTCCGGATCGCACACGTCCGCCTGCAGGTACTCGGTCGCGCCCTCCGGTGTGCGGCGCAGCAGGGCCGCGGCGTGGGCCAGCACGACCGGGTCGTGGTCGCAGTAGACGACCCGGGCCTCGGGCGCGACCTGCTGGGCGATCTGGTGCAGGTTCGGCTCGGTGGGGATGCCGGTGCCGATGTCCAGGAACTGCCGTACGCCCTGCTGGGCGAGCCACCGGGTGGCGCGGTGCATGAACGCGCGGTTGACCCTGGCCATCACCGGCACCCGGGGGTCGAGGGCCGGCATCTGACGGCCCATCGCCTCGTCGACGGGGTAGTTGTCCTTGCCGCCGAGATACCAGTCGTACATCCGCGCGGGATGCGGCTTGCTGGTGTCGATCGCCACGGCCGTCGGGTCCTGCCCTGTCATGCGGCACTCCATGAGCGTCATGAGCGTTCGGCGCAATGAATGATCAAGTTGGTACCAAGGTGAGGAAGTTGAGCGAGAAGCAACATGCGGTTCAAGGTCAGGACAGCAGGAAGTCGGCCTCCCCCGCCTTGGCACCCTCGATGAACGCGGTCATCTCGGCGGTGGTGTAGATCAGCGCCGGCCCGTCCGGGTCGGTGGACTGCCGCACGGCTATCCGGCCGTCGGCGAGCTTCATCGCCTCCAGACAGTTCCCTCCGTTGCCGCCGCTCCAGGGCTTGTGCCAGCCCTCGCTGCCCAACTCCCGCGCCGGCATGCCGTTGTAGACGTGTCCGCGCGGCGTGATGCGATCCATTCACAGCTCCTTGCGGAGATCCCGGAGGATCTCCTTCGTGCGTTGTGCCGTAGCGGCCTGCGCCGCCATGCGGTCCATGACCTCGAGGTGGGTCGCCACCTCCGTGCGCGCGTCCAGATAGACGGCGCCGGTCAGGTACTCGCTGTAGACCATGTCCGGCAGCTCCGGCATGGCGAATCGGAACAGCACGAAGGGCCCGTACGTCCCCGGGTGCGGCCCGCTCGCGAACGGGGCGACCTGGAGCGTCACATGGGGCAGCTTCGTGGCCTCGAGCAACTTGTCGATCTGCGCGCGCATCACCTCCGGAGGGCCGACCGGGCGGCGCAGGGCGGTCTCGTCCATCACCGCCCAGAAGCGCGGGGCGTCGGGACGGGTGAGCAGTTGCTGGCGTTGCATGCGCAGGGCGACGTGCCGCTCGATGTCGTCCGGGCTGGTCTGGCCGATGGCACCGGACTTGAGCACACCGCGCGCGTAGTCCTCGGTCTGGAGCAGGCCGGGGACGAAGTGCGGCTCGTAGGAGCGGATGAGGCCGGCCGCGCCCTCCAGGCTGACGTACATCGAGAACCAGCCGGGCAGGATGTCGTGGAAGCGCTGCCACCAGCCGGGTTTGTTGGCCTCCTCGGCCAGCCGGACGAAGAGTTCGGCCTCGTCGTCGGCCACGCCGTAGGACTTCAGCAGCAGTTGCAGGTACGGGATCTTGAGGGCGACCTCGGCCATCTCCATACGGCGGACGGTGGCGGGCGCGACACGCAGGACGCGGGCGGCCTCCTCACGCTTCAGTCCGGCACGTTCCCTCAGGTCCAACAGGCGTCGGCCGAGGACGACCTGGCCCACCGTCGGCGCGGACCGCGGTTCGCTCACGCTCTCACCTCCACCGAACGCCTCCACCGAACGTCTTCTGACGACCGAAGGTTTCCTGACAGATGTCTCCCGACAGCCCTGCGGCGCCATTCGAAGATGCATTCGAAGACCGGGACGGACCTCCGATGACCCCAATTGGCGCCGCTCGACGTGCTGTTGCGAGCAGTGTGCCACGGCCCCTGACCGAGTCACACAGCACTCTGCAATTTTCAGAGTGACACTTGCCAAGTGTTCACGGCGAGGAGATAGTGGCAAGCGTGATTCCGTCCGCGCCCTTAGGAACAGACGCCGCCGCAGACCACCCCGGTCTCGGTGCGGCCACGGGAGCAGCCCCTGTCGGGGGCGCTGCCGGGCGCCGGTTCCGCTTCGAGCTGGCCGCACATCCGGGTTCCGTCGCCCAGGCGAGACGCCTCGCGCATGCCCGGCTGACCGGCTGGTCGGTATGCGCGGACACCTGCGACAGCGCGGCCCTGGTCATATCCGAGCTGGTCACCAACGCGATCGTGCACACCGCGAGCAGTCGGGTGGTGTGCGAGCTGCAGGATCACGACGACACCGTGCGCATAGCCGTACGCGACGAGGGCTGCGCCCCGGGCGAACCCCACCCGTCCCCGCAGCGGCCCGATGAGGAGCACGGGAGGGGATTGCTCCTCGTCGACGCGCTGTGCCGGGCCTGGGGCGCGCAGGAACACGGGCCCGGGCTGCTGGTATGGGCCGAGCTGACCCGGGGGGACGACGCGGACCGCGACACCGCCGCTCCGCGAGCCGACCTGGGCTGGGGCGCCCGTCCCAAGCCCGGCCGCCCGGACGACTCCGGCGAGGACGAGGCACCGGAGGGCCGGCAACGGGCCGCCGGGCACCTCCGCCCTCTCGCACCCGAGCCCCAGCACCGCCCCGGGGCACCGGACCCCCACCGCCACCGATTCCTGGACCGGCCACCCCACCAGTCTCTGCACCACGCCCCCGAGCAGCACCGCGCCGGGGAGCGCCCGTGACCGCACGGCACGGCTCCGGCGGCTACGGCCCGGACGGGCACGAGTCAGACGGGCACGAGTCAGACGGGCACGAGTCAGACGGGCACGACAACAGTCACAACGTCACGAGCCCCTTCCGGCCCGGCGCCGTCGGCGCCGCGCGTGCCCCCCGTACCGCCCTTGCCGTCAGTGCCGTCGGCCAGGGCCCCGAGCGGTCCCTCGGTCTTGACACCCTGGTGCGGCTGCAACGACACAGGTCCGTCCCGGACGCACTCCGCCGACTCGCGGTGCCGGAGGGCATGACCGCACCGCTCGGCTGCGACGCCGTGGCCGTGCCCGACCGCCTCGGCCCGCTCGTCGTACCCCGGCTGCCTCGGCTGGGCTGTGTGTACACCGACGGCGCCCGCTGGTGGTGGATCGTTCCGTCGGACTCCGACTACGCCCTGCCCTGGCCCTCTCCGGCGCACTACGCCCCCGGCGCCCTGGTCACCGGCACCGCACGGCTCATCCACCGTCCGGAGGGCACGGTTCCGTACACCCCGCCGATCCCGCTGTACCTGGCCCTGTGCCGGGTGACCGGGACGACTCCGGACTGGTCCCGGGCGGCGTGAGGCCGCGCTCGCCTCGGCGGTGACGCCCGCTGCAGTGTGGGCTCGCCCTGCACTCCCTTCGCTCCCCCGCACTCCCCCCTCGCGCCCTCCCCCGCCACCCGTACGCCCGGAGATAGTGGCCGTTCCGTCATGCTCCGGGAGGCCATGTGACGAAGAAGCGGGGGACGCCCGAGCCCGTGGTGTCGGGGTCGGAGCGGCTGCTGTTCGGGGGAGCGCTGCGGTACGACATGGGCTGGAACGAGCATGCGGACGCCTTCCTGGAACTGAGCTTCCGGGCGATGGTCATCCGGCTGCCCGGCATGCTGGCGTCCAGTCTGCGGCTTGCCCTGCAGGCCGACGCGCGGGCCGCGCGGATCGTCCTGGCCGCCGAGGCGCTGCGCGGCGCCGCCCAGGCGGTGAGCCTGCTGGCCGTGAACAACGCGCTCGCCAGGCTGCTGACCGGCCCGGACATCGAGCAGCGCCTCCGGTCGGCGGCCCCCGCACTGCTCGCCATGGCCGCCGTATCGCTCGTGGCCGCGCTGCTGCGGGCGGCCTCCACCTACGCCATCGGGCGGCTTGAGCCCAAGGTGGAGCGCGTGGCGACGGAGCTGTATCTGGAGCGGGCGGCGAACGTGGAGCTGGCCGCCATCGAGGACCACGCCTTTCACAAACTGCTGGACACCGCCCGGTACGGCGCCGAGTCCGCGCGCCGCATGATCTCCTACGGCGCCCGGGTGATCGGCGCGCTGATCTCGCTGATCGCGGCCGCGGGCGTGCTGGCGGTGCTGCATCCGCTCCTGCTGCCGCTGCTGGTCACCATGACCCTGCCGAGCGCCTGGAGCGCGCTGACCAACGCCCGGCGCCGCTACGAGTCCTTCCATGTCTGGGTGCAGCACGCCCGCGCCGGCCGGCTGATCAGCCATCTGCTCACCGAGCCGGCCGCGGCCCCGGAGATCCGGGTGCACGGGGTCGGCCCGTTCCTGCTGCGGCACTTCCGGTCCATGTCGGAGACGGCGGAGGCGGAGCAGGCCCGGCTGGCCCGGCTCGCCGCCCGGACCGGACTGATCGCGGCGGGCTGGACGGGCCTCGCCACGCTGGCGACCTACGCCACGCTGGGCGCCCTGCTGCTGGCCGGCGCGATGGCCCTGTCGGTCGCGGGTACGGCGGTGATCGCGATCCGCACGGGTGCGTCGAGCCTGGACACACTGGTGCTGGAGATCAACCAGCTGCACGAGGAGGCCCTGTTCGTGGGGGATCTGCAGCGGCTGTACGTGGAGGCGGCCGAGCGGGCCGTCCCGGAGGGCGGCGAGGCCCTGCCGGAGGACCCGAAGGAGATCCGGTTCGAGCACGTCACCTTCAGCTATCCGAGTGACACGCCCGCCCCCTCCACCGGTGAGTTGCAGGCCTCCACCGGTGAGTTGCGAGCCGGCTCCGCCGAGTTGCGAGCCCGCCCCGCCCTGGACGACGTCACCCTCACGCTGCCGCTCGGCCGGATCATCGCGCTCGTCGGCGAGAACGGCTCGGGCAAGTCCACGCTGGTCAAGCTGCTCGCGGGCCTGTACACCCCGGACCGCGGCCGGATCCTGTGGGACGGCGTCGACGCGGCGCGGGCCGACCGGCGGCTGCTCGCCGAGCGGATCGCCATGGTGGCCCAGGACTTCAAACGCTGGCCGTTCACCGCCCGGGTGAACGTGGCCGTCGGGCGCTCGGCCGCGCCCATCACCGAGGAACGGCTGGCCGCCGCCGTCGCCGAAGCGGGGGCCGAGGAGGTGGTCGCGGATCTGCCGCGCGGCCTGGACACGCTGCTGGCCCGCGACTTCAGCGGCGGGCACGAGCTGTCCGGCGGTCAGTGGCAGCGGCTCGGCATCGCCCGGGCGGCGTACCGGCGCGGGCGGGTGCTGATCGTGGACGAGCCGACGGCAGCGCTGGACGCGCGGGCCGAGCTGGAGGTGTTCGAGAAGATCCGGGCGCTGGCCGGCAGCGGGCAGACGGTCGTGCTGATCACCCACCGGCTGGCCTCGGTCCGGCATGCCGACCTGGTGCATGTGCTGGAGCACGGGCGGCTGGTGGAGTCCGGCACGCCTCAGGAGCTGCTGGCCAGGGGCGGTGTCTACGCCGAGCTGTACGCGCTGCAGGCGGAACAGTTCACGGCGCAGGTACCGGCGCCGAAGCCGGCCTGAGCACGGCCGACGGCGACAGCGCGCTCACTCGGCCGCCTCGGTCCCCCGCACGATCACCAGGAAGGTGTCCGTCGAGAGGTCCATGACCACTTCGGCGGGCAGGCCTTCCAGACGCCGCGCGTGCGCGAACTCCTCCGCGGGCCGGGAGCCCCGCGGACCACCGGCGGGAAAGCGCTCGAGCACCGTTCGCCCGTTCACCATCTCGCACCTCCAGAAAGCGTCGTACTCATAGGAGTTAACGCCCAGGAGAAGGGAAACGCCTCGCTCGGTGACGGGACTGAGACATTACCTACACTCGTTCGGCGCGGAGCGTGCGGAACCGTTCACATGGAGACATGAACCGCACCCTCCGTGTCAGTAGTCGTACTCGTCGTGAAGGCGTGGCTGGTCGCTGCCGGCTGGGCTGCGGCCGAGCGCGGTGAGGTCGAGCAGACCGGCGAGGGTGCCGAGGCCGTCCAGCCCCTCGTCGTACACCGAGTAGGTGTGGAAGACCCGGTCGCGGTCCCGCAGGAAGCAGCTGACGCCCGGCCGCTCGACCAGGCCCCGGTCCGACTCCACGGTGGCCTCGAAGTCGATGTTGAAGTCGCCGTGGGACGAGGGGTACGACGAGGAGTACCAGGGCACCACCCAGCCCATCCGCGCCTTGAACGGCAGGATCCGGGTGAACGGGGCCCGGGAGACGGCCGCGAAGGAGGTGTTGCGGGCCCGCAGGTGGGCGAGATGGCCGACCTGGTCCAGGAAGGCCGAGCAGCACGGGCAGCCGGTCTCCCACTCCGGGGCGAACACGAAGTGGTGGACGACGAGCTGGGCCCGGCCCTCGAAGAGGTCCAGGAGGATGGCCTTGCCGTCACCGCCCTCGAAGACGTACTCCGCGTCGACCTCGACCACGGGCAGCCGCCGCCGCTCCTCCCCGAGCACCTCGCGGGCCCGTCTGACCGCCTCCTCCTTGCGCAGCAATTCCTCGCGCGCCGCGCGCCACTGCTCGCGCGAGACGATCTCCGGTAGCGACATGGGCCCTCCTGTCCTGCGGTCGGTTCGGGGTGGTGACCGCCGCCGGGCGTGGAACTCATCGCCGCGCGCGAAGATTTTTTCCGGCACCCGGACCCGCGTGTCGCCGGCGTCCGGCTCCCGTACTCCAACTCCCTTACGGGAGGGGCGGTCGAGGGTGAGGGATTACACCTCGATCCGCTGCACGGCGGGCAGCGGTACTTCGACTCCCTGAAGCCGCAACTCCCCCAGCGCGCCCTGGAGCTGCCCGATGTGCCGGGGTGTGAGCCGGCCCGTGTCGTCGAGGTGTACGGCGCAGGCCGTGGTCGTGTCGACAAGTCGCTCCAGGACGTCCGCGACGGCGTCGGTGCCCGCGGTGTGCCGGGCCAGGGCGGGCAGTTCGGCGGCGGCGAGCGCGATGGCGGTGCGCGCCTCGGTGAGGGTGCGGTAGGCCTCCCGGCGCAGCGCCCACCGCTCGGCGCGGTCGCCGGACTCGGCGAGGACGTGCGCCAGATAGGCGTGCGCGGCACTCCCGGCCGTGGCGAGCCGCTCCCGTACCCTGCCGCCGCGCTGCCCCGGCATCGGCAGATGCCCGACGACCAGTACGAGCGCGCAGGCCAGCACGGTCTCGCCGATCCGGCTGAGGGAGGCCTGCGGCTCACCGCCGGCCATGACCAGGGCGAGGACGAGGACGGTGACGACGGCGGTCAGCGCGGCGAAGTGCCGGGTGGCGACCGGCACGAGCGCCCCGCAGACCGCGACCAGCGCGATCAGCCCGGCCGGGCGTGGCAGCAGCGTGGCGAGCCCGGCGAACAGCAGGGCGCCCAGCACGGTCCCGGCGGCCCGGCACAGCACGCGGGAGGCGAGCGGCCCGAGGTCGGGCTTGACGAGGAACACGGCGGTGGCGGGCAGCCAGTACCAGTGCTGGTGCTGGCCGTACCAGCGGGCGTGGTGCAGCGCCTGGGCGATGGCCGCGCTGGCCCCGAAGCAGACGGCGACCCGCAGCCCGTACTCGCGTCCGCCGGTGCCGAGCGCGGCGCGTACGGCGTGTCGTACGTCCCGGCGGCGGGCGAGCGGCCGGTGTGGTGCGTCCTCGGCCCGGTCGAAGGCCTCGGCCGCGCGCAGCAGGGCGTCGTCGAGGGCGCGCAGGGCCGGGGCCGAGCGATGGGGGGCGGGCAGCGCGCCGGTGCCGGTGTTGCCGCGGACGGCGGCGGCGAGCCGCCGGGGCCCTGCCGCGGTCCGCGTGGAGACGGGCTCCCCCGCCCAGAACAGCGCGGTGGCGGCCTCGGCGAGCGGGAGGGCGGCCACGTACTGCGCATGCAGCCGGCGCTCCGCGGCGGAACTGGCGTACCGGCGCAGCCGGGGCCCTGCGAGGGCGTCCTGGGCCTGGTCGAGGGCGGCGGTGAGCGCGGCCCGCCGGGCCGTGGCGTGGTCACCGCCCACGGCGTCGAGGAGGGCGGCGACGGCGTCGTACACATCGGCCACGGCCTCCCGCTCTCCGTCGAACCGGAAGTCCCCGGCGAGCGAACCGGGCGTGGGCAGTGCGAGCCGCAGCAGAAGCAGCCAGCCGGCCCCGGCGAGGAAGGCGAGGGCCCGCTGCCAGCCGCTCTCGGCCGCCGGCATCCCGGCACCGATCGCGGCGCCGACGAGCAGTTGCGTTCCCGCGGCGGAGGCGACAGGCCCGACCGCGCTGATGCCACCGGCGAGCAGTCCGAGCAGGGTGAGTGTCAGGGTCAGCGGTACGGCGGCCAGCGCATGCCCCGCATACGTCCCCGTGACAAGCCCGAGCGCCCCGGCGAGCGCGGGCACCCCGAGCCGCTTGACGGAGGCGCGCCGGCTGCCCGGCCGGTCGTTGATGCCGGCGAGCATGGCGGCGATGGCGGCAAGGACGCCGGGGGCGGTGTGTCCCGTACCGACGCCGGCGAGCAGCAGCGGACCGGCGGCGAGCGCGCCCCGGGTCACCGCGCTCCAGGGAACGGGACCGCGCTGGGCGCGCAGGGCATGGGCGAGCCAGAGGGGGGCGGCGGGCCGGGACACGGGACTCCTGTCGTACGCGGGCGGGACGTGCCTTGCCTTCGGACGACGGCGGCCGGATGGCTGTGCTTCCACGGTAGGGGGCGTTCTCGGTGCGAACTGGACGCTCACGTTTCCGGCACGTGAAAGGTGGCCGGGCGGGCCGGTTTCTTTATGAACGCAATGCGCCGGCGACGATCTCCTCGGCCTCGGTCACGGCGGCGACGAGGGCCTCGGGTTGAGCCCGCAGCGCACCCACCACCGCGTCGATCCGCCGCAGCCCGGCCCGCTCCAGCAGCCGTTTCTCGTTCGTCACCCACTCGCCGCGTGCCGCGAGCACTCCGTGCGCGGCCTGGGCGGCGGCCGTCGCGACGGACCCGGCGGTCTCCGTGAGGCGGCCGTGGGAGGCGTGGTTGGCCTTTGCATAGGCGAGGGTGGCGCGGGCGGTGCCGTGCCAGCGCTCGGCGGCGGTGACGCGCAGCCTGGCCGGGTAGTCCGCCGGGCGGGGCAGGGTGCCTCGCAGCACCTGGTTGACGGCCAGTTCGGCCACGATCAGATAGGTGGGGATGCCGGCGAGATGGAAGAGCAGCGGCTCCACCCGGAACCGTCCCGCCCGCGCCTCCGCCAGCTCGTGCTCGACCACGTCCAGGTCCCGGTAGTGCACATCGACCCGGCGTCCGTCGATGGTCAGCCAGGCCCCGCCGTTGAAGACCCCGCCGCCCCAGCCGCCGACCTCGGACACCTCGCCCTCCCAGCCGACGGCCCGCAGGTCGCCGGGGTCGAAGGAGCCCCGGTAGTAGATCGCCAGGTCCCAGTCGCTGTCGTCCCGGTGAGTGCCCTGGGCCCGGGATCCGCCGAGCGCGACCGCCCGGACGGCGGGGAGGGCGGCGAGGCGGTCGGCGGTACGGTCGAGGAAGAGGGAATCGGCAAACCGGGGCGAGGGCATGGGCGTCGGCATGGGCTCAGCCTGCCGCAGCCGTCACGGAGTCCGCTCCCGAAATTCCGCGAGGCTTCCCGCTTCGACAACCTGGTCACAGCCCGTTGTCAGTGGCACGCGTTATCAAGGAATCGTGACGCAGTGTGACGACGGGGGAGGCAGTCGTGACGATCCAGGACGGCAGGCACAGGGGCGAGAGCGGGCACGAGCGGGCTGGGGAAGCCCCACGGCAGCAGGAAGACCGGGCGGTCGCGCCGCAGCCGCGCACGCATGTGTCGATGGCGGGGCCGCGCGCTCGGGGATGGACACCGGGCATGGCCCGTCACCTGCTCGGGGAGCCCGATCCGCTGCGGAGCAACCCGCACTTCGACTCGGCACCGCGGACGCGGTTGTATCGCCTCGACCGGGTCGAGACAGCCGAGGACAGCGAGGAGTTCCGGGCCGTTTCGGCCGCCGCGGCCCGCCGGTCCGCGGCGGCGCGGGCGGCCGCGCTCCGGCGGCGTCGGGAGGTGCCGGCGCGGATCGCGGCGGAACCCATCGACGGCGGACGCGTGGCCCGCGAGGACGGTTGGCGAGTGGAGGGTCCGTACGCCGACGCCTCCGCCGTCGGCGTCCCGTCGGCGGAGGCGTCCTGGTAATTCGGATGCGAGCAGGGCCTGGGGGCCCGATCATCGGGATTCGTCGGGAAGTCGTCCACCGCCGTTTCAGGAGAGCAGTCCCAGTGATCCAGCGCGTAACCGTCCCGGTCCTCTTCCCACCGCCCCGCTATTCCCACGCCTCCGTCGTCGAGGCCGGGACGAAGCTGGCCTTCCTCGCGGGATCCGTGCCGCTCGACGAGAAGGGGGAGATCGTCGGCCCGGGGGATCCGGTGCGGCAGGCCGAGCAGGTGCTCGCCAACCTCCGGGAGCAACTGGCCGCCGTCGGCAGCGACTTGGCGCATGTCGTCACGACGGATGTGTACGTGGTGAGCAGCGAGACCTCGGTACTGTCCGCGGTGTGGGAGGTGGTGGAGGCCTCCGGGCTGAGCGCGGGTCCGCACTCGTCCACGCTGCTCGGGGTCGCCTGCCTCGGCTACACCGGGCAGCTGGTGGAGATCACGGCCACGGCCGTGGTGCCGGAGCCGGAGGGGAACCGGTGACGGACGAGGTCGTGCTGCGCCGGGCCGTGGCGGCGGACGCCCGTGCCGCCGCGGATGTGTATCTGCGGTCCTTCGACACCGCCCTGCCCACCGTCGTCCGGCCGCACACCGACGACGAGGTCCGGGAGTACATCCGGGATGTCGTGGTGCCGTTCCGGGAGACCTGGGTGGCGGAGGCCGCCGACGGCGGGATCGTCGGACTGATGGTGCTGGACGGGGAGTTGCTGTCGCAGCTGTACCTGGACCCGGAGTGGCGGGGGCGCGGTGTCGGTGACCGGTTCGTGGCCCTGGCCAAGGAGCGCAGCCCGGGCGGGCTGAACCTGTGGACCTTCCAGGTCAACAGACCCGCCCACCGCTTCTACGAGCGCCATGGTTTCGCCGCGGTCGAGTTCACCGACGGCAGCGGGAACGAGGAGCGGGAGCCGGACGTGCGGTACGTCTGGCGGCCCTGAGCCCGGCCGGCCTCCCACTGTGGCGACGGGAAGCCACACCTGGCGGCTCACCGCGCCGACCGTCCCCACACCCTCCCCTTGGGCAGCGGTCTGTCGTAGCTGCCCGCGCGGCTGGTGGTCAGGCCCAGGGCGACCAGGGACTCGGCGAGCTTGACCGCCGCCGCCACGCCGTCGACCACGGGGACCCCGAGCTTCTCCCCCACCGTCTGCTGCAGTCCGGTCATCCCGGCGCAGCCCAGGACCAGCACCTCGGCGCCCGCGTCCCGGGCCCGCTCGGCCGCCGTCAGGAACGCGGCCTCGGTGCGGCCCGGATCGTCGGCGAGGTCGAGGACGCCGAGGCCGGTGCCGACGACGGCGGCGCAGTTCCGGGCCACACCGGCCGTCTCCAGGCTGTCCTCGATCTGGCCGCGGGAGCGGTCGAGGGTGGTGACCACGCCGTAGCGGCGGCCGAGGAGACACGCGAGGTGGGCGGCGGCCTCGGTGATGTCCACGACCGGGACGTCCACCAACTCCCGTACACCTTCCCGGCCGTGCTCACCGAAGCCGGCCAGGACGACGGCGTCGTACGCGGGTCCGTCGTACGTCCGCAGGGTGTCGAGGACGGCGGCGGCCGAGAGATAGCTGTCGAGCCAGCCCTCGGCGGACGCCGGGCCCCAGGCGGGGGTCAGACCGGTCACCGTGGTGGCCGGGCCCGCGGCGGCGCGGGCGCCGCGGACGATCTCCTCGGTCATCTCCTGCGTGGTGTTGCAGTTGGTGACGATGATCCGCACGCCGGTCAGACCTCCCTCGCCGTCGTCGCGCGCTCCCGGCGGGTCAGCAGGGCGTACAGGCCGGCGGCGAGTGCCGTGCCGATGAACCAGGAGTACGGCGCGACATCACTGAAGCTCTTCACCAGCGCCACCACGGCCGCCACCGCGGCGGAGGGCAGGAACGCCCACAGCGCCGTCGGGTTGACGCCCTTGCGGTAGTGGTACGGGGTGCCCGGCCGGGCGTCGAACAGCGCGTCGACGTCGACCTTGCCGCGCTTGACCCAGTAGTAGTCGACCATGATCACGCCGAACAGCGGGCCCAGGAAGGCGCCGAGGCCGCCGAGGAAGTAGTTGACGACGGTCGGGTTGGAGAAGAGGTTCCAGGGGGTGACGAGCAGCGCGGCCACCGTGCTGATCATGCCGCCGACCTTGAAGGTGATCTTCTGCGGCCAGACGTTGGCGAGGTCGTACGCCGGTGAGACGAAGTTGGCGACGATGTTGACGCCCATGGTGGCGACCGCGAACGTGAACGCGGCGATCACGAGCACCCAGGTGTTGCCGACCTTGGCGACCAGTTCCGCCGGGTCGGTGATGGCCTGCCCGAACGCCTTCAGCGAGCCGGCCGTGACGATCACGGAGACGACCACGAACGCGGTGGAGTTGATGGGCAGGCCCCAGAAGTTGCCGCGTCGGACGGTCCTGTAGTCGGGCGCGAAGCGGGAGAAGTCGCAGAAGTTGAGCATCAGCGTGCCGTAGGTGGCGAGGATCAGGCCGATCGCGCCGAACCACTGCCGCCACTGCTCACCGGTGGACACCGGGTGCGGGGTGGAGGTGAGCGAGATGCTCCAGTGCGCCTTGGCCAGGACCCAGAGGGCCAGCGCGATCATCACCAGCCAGATCGCCGGACCGCAGAAGTCCTGGAACTTCCGCACGGCCTCCATGCCCTGGCTGATGATCAGCGCCTGGATCAGCCAGAGCGAGACGAAGGAGATCCAGCCGAGCGCGTTCAGGCCGAGGAAGGAGTGGTGGGTGAGGGAGCCGAGGCCCGGCCAGGCCGCCAGCAGCATCACATTGACGGCGACGGAGGCCAGATAGGTCTGGATGCCGTACCACATGATGGCGATCACGGCCCTGATCAGCGCGGGGATGTTGGCGCCCCAGACGCCGAAGCTGATCCGGCTGACCACCGGGAAGGGCACGCCGTGGCGCTGGCCGATCCTGCCCATCCAGTTCATGCCGGCGTAGATGAGCACGAAGCCGACGAGCAGGGAGGTGAAGACCTGCCAGACGTTCATGCCGAGGACCAGCAGGCCGGCGGCGAAGGTGTAGTTGCCGAGGTTGTGGACGTCGGACATCCACATGGCGAAGAGGTCGAAGACCTTCCAGTTCCGCCGCTCGGCGGGGGCGAGGTCCTCGTTGACGAGACGGGGGTCGGGGGCGAACGCGGGTGCGCCGGTGGCTTCGGCGCGGTCGGCGAGGGACACGGGGCCTCCTGGACAGGGGGGACGAAGGGGCCATACCGCAGGACCCGGACGGACCACCGGCAGGGAGGCCGACGGTCAGCCGCGTTTGGTATACCAAACTCCCGACATAGTGCAGTCGTCAAGCGTTCGGACCGATGTCGTTGCCGTTACAGCCCCGTAAAAGTCGCTCCGTGTCGGCGAAGATGGGGCCATGACGAAGATCGAACCCCTGGGCGCGGTGCGCGAGCGCGTCCTGGCGAGCCTGCGGGAGGACATCATCGCCGGGCGCCTCGGCCCCGGTGACCGACTCGTGGAACGGGAGCTCGCCGAGCGGTTCGGGGTCTCCCGGGTGCCGGTGCGGGAGGCGATCCGTGCGCTGGTCGCCGAGGGCTTCGTCCTCTTCGAGTCGGCCCGCCGCACGGTGGTACGCCGACTGGATCCGACCGACGTCAGAGAACTCTTCGAGCTGCGCGAGGCGCTGGAGGTGTACGCGGCGGGGCTGGCGGCGTCCCGGGTGACCCCCGGGGCCCTGGCGGAGCTGCGGGACCTGCTCGACCAGGCGGCGCGGGCGACGAAGGAGGGCGACGCCGAGGCGATCACGGACATCAACACGCGCTTCCACGACGGCATCCGCGCCCTGGCCGGCAACAGCCTGCTGATCTCGGTCATGGAGCCGGTCGACGGCCGCCTGCGCTGGCTCACCCGGCGGAACGAGGAGTGGCCCCAACTCCTCACCGAGCACCGCGAGTTGTACGAGGCGATCGCCTCCGGCGACCCCGACCGCGCCCGCGCTCACGCGCTCGACCACGTCCGCGCCAACTACCGCTCGACGGTACGGCACCTGTTCGGAACCGACCCCAGCGACGCTGACTGAAGGACCACTGCGGGCTCTGGCGGGCGAAGGGCGGGCGAAGGGCGGCGGCTGGAGATCGGTCACCGCAGGCCGGCTGCCTCCGCTGCCGTGCGCAGTACTTCGCGGAGCATCTCCGCGGTGAGCCGGCCGGTGAAGGTGTTGCGCTGGCTGACATGGAAGCAGCCGAAGAGGTCCAGGCCGTCGAGCGCGACCCGGGTGCCGTGGGCGAAGGCCGGGCGGGGCCTGGGCACGGTCCAGCCCGCCTCGCTGAACGCGGGCAGCGCGGCCTGCCAGCCGAAGGCGCCGAGCACGACCGCGGCCCTCAGCGTCGGGCGCAGCAGCCTCAGCTCCTGGACCAGCCAGGGGCGGCAGGTGTCCCGCTCGCCGGGGGTCGGCTTGTTGGCGGGTGGGGCGCAGTGCACGGGCGCGGTGACACGGACGCCGTACAGCGCCAGCCCGTCGTCGGCGCTGACGGACGTGGGCTGCGAGGCGAGCCCCTCGTCGTACAGCGCCTGGTAGAGCACGTCTCCAGAGCGGTCGCCGGTGAACATCCGGCCGGTGCGGTTGCCGCCGTGCGCGGCGGGGGCCAGCCCGATGATCACCAGCCGTGCGTCGGCGGGGCCGAAGCCGGGCACCGGCCGGCCCCAGTACGTCCAGTCGGCGAACGCGGCCCGTTTCGTCCGGGCCACCTCCTCGCGCCATTCGACCAGCCGAGGACAGGCCCTGCAGTCCGCGACGCGCCGGTCGAGCCGGGCGAGGGCGCTGCTGTCGTCCATACGGCCACCGTATGCCCCATCGGCGCTCGTGCACGCCGCGCCCGGGGCCGCCGCCGCGACCCGCGGATCGCCACCGGCACGGGCGCCGGCCGCCGGCCACACGCACTGCGGGTGTCCGCCGCAGCCGGCTGCGGGAGGGGCTGGGGACTACGGCACCGGCGAGGCACGGCGCATTCATCCGGGGTCCGCCAGGCGGGAGCAGCCGGGCCGTGCGCTGCACCGGCACCCAGGACACCCGGCACCCGGCACCCGGCACCCGGCACCCCACGGTCCAGGGAAAATCGCCTCCGGCTCACCCGGCCCGGGGAGTTAAGGTCGGGGGCATGGCTTCCGAGGATGCGGACGAGAACGTGAACCGTGGGACCGGCGGACCGGACGGGCCCCGCCCCGCCGAGGACGCCCAGGGCTCACAGGACGTCCTCGGGTCCGGCGCCTCCACCGAGCAGCCGGCCGATCCGAAGATCGCCGCCGCGGTGGCCGCTGCCGAGGCCGCGGGGCCGGGCAAGGGTGAGACGGTCCGGATCGACAGCTGGATCTGGGCCGTGCGTCTGATCAAGACGCGTTCCCTGGGCGCCACCGCCTGCCGGGGCGGCCACGTCCATGTGAACGGCGAGCGGGTGAAGCCCGCCTACTCCGTGCGCGTCGGCGACGAGGTGCGCCTGCGGCACGAGGGCCGGGAACGGATCGTGATCGTCAAGCGCCTGATCCGCAAGCGGGTCGGCGCTCCCGTGGCCGCCCAGTGCTACATCGACAACTCCCCGCCGCCTCCGCCCCGTGAGGCCATCGCCCCCGCCGGCCTTCGCGACCGCGGCACCGGCCGCCCGACCAAGCGCGACCGCCGCGAGATGGAGCGGCTACGCGGCCTCGCGGGCCCGAGCCTTCCAGGCGCCTCCGGCGCCTTCGGCGCCGCCCCAGCCCCCGGCGGTTTCGCCAGCCCGGGTGGGCCCGGCAGCCCCAGTGGGCCCGGAGGCCGCGGTGGGCCCAGATCGGGCGGCCGCGGCGGATCCGGTGGGCGCGGTGGATCCGGCGGGTCCGGCAGGCGCGGTGGATCCGGGTCCGGCGGGACCGGTGGGCATCCCCGGGGACGGTGACCCGGAAGCGGCACCCCGCAGGAACCGATCCGCACCGCCGACCGAAAGCCCTCGACCGGCCGACACGGATCCGGATCCCACACGGCCAACGGGCATCACCGTGGACAGCGGCCCGCAAGCCGCACCCCACACGAACCGATCCGCGCCTCCGCCCCCGAACCCCACACCCAGCCGACACGGATCCGCACCCCACGCGACCGACAGGCGCCACCGTGGACAGCGACCCGAAAGCCCCACCCCACACGAACCGATCCGCGCCTCCGCCCCCGAACCCCACACCCAGCCGACACGGATCCGCACCCCACGCGACCGACAGGCGCCACCGTGGA